>JAYVYV010000142.1:0-4489 GCA_043783985.1 Acidobacteriota bacterium
CTGCTCCTGACCGGCGAAACGCTCAAGCGCAAACTGATCGCGATGGCGGGGCCGCGCGCGCAGAAGAGGCTGACGCGCGACGTCATCACGTCGATCGACCGGCAGATCGAACGCTATCTCGTCGCGCGCGTGGAGATCAGCGGAATCGTCGCCGTGGCCACGTGGCTCGGCCTGTGGGCGCTCGGCGTGCACCAGCCGCTCGTGCTGGGCGCGATCGCCGGCGTGCTCAACGTCATGCCGTTCATAGGGCCGGCGGCCGGCGTGGGCATCGTGGCCGTCGTCGCCTTCCTGCAGTTCCATACCATCCAGATGACCGCCGAGGCGGCCGGGGTGGCCGGGATCGTCGCCATGGTGGAAGGCAATGTGATCTCCCCGTGGCTGACGAGCCGCGCAGGCGAGCTGAACACCGTCGCGGTGTTCGTGTCGGTGCTGTTCTGGGGATGGATGTGGGACGTGTGGGGACTGGTGCTCGCGATTCCGATCATGGTCGCGATCAAGGCCGCAGCGGATCACATCGAGCCGCTGCAGCCTCTGGGAGAACTCCTGGGACGGTAGTCAGCCCCTAGCCATTTGACGGCCTGACCGTGAGAAACAGATTGCTGCCCTGCCGGCTGATCAGCACGAGCGTGGGCTTCTCGCTCGTCTTCTTCAGCGCCGCCTTGAGATCGTCCACCGACGTCACCGGCTGACGATTCACCTCCTGGATGATGTCGCCCGCCTGGATGCCCGCGGCCGCCGCGCGGCCGTCGGGATTCACGTCTTCGACGAGCAGGCCGCGCACGTTCTTCGGCGCGTGCGCCCGTTCCGCCAGCTCCGGCGTCAGCGGCGCCACCGCGACGCCGAGCGCGGTCTTGTCGTCGCCTGCGCCCGGCTCGCCGTCGTGCAGCCGGGCCGATTTCGACGCGGTCGCTTCGTCGAGCTTCACGGTCAGGTGCTTCTCCCCGCCGTCGCGAAGCACGACCACGTCGGCCGACGATCCCGGCCCGGCTTCCGCCACGCGGTTGCGCAGCGTGTTGGTGTCGTGCACCGGCAGGCCGTTGAACGACTGGATGATGTCGCCGCGTTTCACGCCGGCCTTCTCCGCCGCGCTGCCTTCGGTCACCGCGCTGACGATCGCGCCGGTGGCCTGCTTCAGCCCGAGACTTTCCGCCATCTCCGGCGTGACGCCCTGCACGGTGACGCCGAGCTGCGCCCGCGTGACCTTGCCCTTCGTGCGGAGCTGCTCCATGACGTTCTGCGCCATGTTCGACGGAATCGCGAAGCCGATGCCGATGTTTCCGTCGTTGCTCGAGAGGATCTGCGAGTTGATGCCGACCAGCTCCCCCTTCATATTGACGAGCGCACCGCCGGAGTTGCCGTGGTTGATCGGCGCGTCGGTCTGGAGGAAGTCCTCGTAGCCGCCGTCGCCCACCGTGGTCGACCGCCCCTTCGCGCTGATGATCCCCATCGTCACCGTCTGGCCGACGCCCAGGGGGTTGCCGACGGCGAGAACGACGTCGCCCACCCTCACGCGTTGAGAGTCGCCGATGGCGATCGGGTGCAGATCGCCGGCGTTGATCTTGAGCACGGCGAGGTCGCTCGCCTTGTCCGTCCCGACCAGCTTCGCCGTGAGCGTGCGATCGTCGGTCAGCTCGACCTTGATCTCTTCCGCGTTTTCCACGACGTGGTTGTTGGTGAGGATGTAGCCGTCGGTCGTCACGATGACGCCCGAGCCGAGCGCCCGCTCCCGCGGCGCGCGCTGCGTGCGGGGCCGCCGCTGGCCGCGCGAATCGCCGCCGCCGAACTGATCGCCGAAGAAGCGGCGCAGCAGATCTTCCGGATCCTGGCCGTCGAAGTTCGTCGGCGAGACGCGGGCCTTGCCCTCGGTCCGGATGGTGACCACGGCCGGCGCCGCGACGCCGACGATGTCGGCATAGGAGTCGCGTCCGCCTGCGATGGCGTGAGTGATCGGGGTCGAGATGGTCGCCGCTTTCTGCGTATCCGCCGCCAGACCGTGCCATGCCAAGCCGGTCGTGAGCGCGCTTGCCGCCAGCACCGCCAGTATCGTGTGTTTCATGACAGTCTCTCCGTCCTTTCGAATCTGTGATCGATTCTAAGGAGTAAGACGCCGGACGGCGTTGCCGGGCCGTTACACGCGCATTACATCGGTGCAAGGTCAGACGGGGCGGGTCTGGTCCGGGCAGGTGCGTCTGGCGGGCGAGGCCGGTCGGGTGGGCACGTGGCTCGGGTGGGTCGTTGGCGTGACGTGGTCAGCCAGGCGGCAATCTCACCGTGAACTCCGACCCCTGTCCGGGTTCGCTGCTGACCTGGACCGTGCCGCCATGGGCTTCGACAACCGCTTTCACGAGGCTGAGACCGAGGCCGAGTCCTCGCTCGGCCCGGCTGCTATCGCCGCGGAACAGGCGATCGAAGATGCGACCGAGCTCATGGGCGGGGATGCACGGGCCGTTGTCGCGCACGCGGAGTACCGCCGCCGTGTCGTCGCGCCGCACGTCGACGTCCACGCGCCCCCCGGCAGGCGTGTACTTGACGGCGTTGTCGATCAGGTTGGCGGCCACCTGTTCGAGGCGCGTGCGGTCGGCCGTGACGAGGATGTCGGCCGGCGCGGCGGCGGCCAGGGTCACCCCTTTCGCGTCGGCGACGTCGCGATACAGATCGATGGCGCGCGCGACGACGTCGGTCAGCGCCACCGGCTCCCGCCGCAGCTGCAGCGTCCCGCTCTCCGCCTCGGAGATGTCCATCAGCGTGTTGAGCATCACGAGCACGCGGTCGGACTCCTCGACGCAGTCGGCCAGCCGCTCGCGATAATGTTCGACCTGCTGCGCGGCGTCGCCCGGCGGCGGCGAGGCCAGCGCCATTTCCGCCGTCCCGCGCAGCCGCGTCAGCGGCGTCCGCAGGTCGTGCGACACGTTGTCCAGCGCCCCGCGCATCGCGGTGACGAGCCGTTCGATCTTGTCGAGCATGGTGTTGAACAGCGAGGTCAGCTCGTCGATCGCGTCGCCGGAGCCGTCGAGCGGCACGCGCGCGTCGGTGCGGCCGGTGCGGATGATGCGCTGCACCGCGAGCGTCAGCCGCCGGATCGGAAAGAGCGCCGACTGCGTCGCCAGCCAGCCTCCCGTCAGCGCGATGACGACGATGAACAGGGTGACGAACCCGAGCGTCGCGCGGAACCGGGCCAGCAGATCGTCTCGCGCCTCGGTGCTCTTCCCCACCTGCACGAGCGTGCCGTCGGCCAGCGTCGCCGACACGATCTCGATCTTCGCGGGATCCCAGCCTTCGTTGTTGCTGAGCACCACCGACTCGACGCCGCGGTCCACGACGCGGACGAACAGCCTCTCCGGCGCAACCTGCTGCTCCGCCCGAACCGTGTTGGCCAGCACCCGGACGCCGCCGCGCAGGTACGCCGCCGCATAGTCGCCGAGCTTGCCGTTGACGATCTGGTGGTCGCGCTGCGCCAGCGATGAGGCCGTGAGGTAATAAGTGACGAAGACGATCGCGATCGCGCCCGAGACGAACAGCGTCGCGTACCAGAGGGCCAGCCGGAGCCCGAACGTCCTACGCTCGGAGGACATAGCCCACGCCCCGCACCGTGTGCAGCAGCTTCTTCTCGAACGGCCGATCGATCTTCTCGCGCAGCCGGCTCACCAGGACGTCGACCACGTTGGTCTGGGGGTCGAAGTTGTACTCCCAGACGTGCGACAGGATCATCGTCTTCGAGACGACGTGGCCGGCGTGGCGCATCAGGAATTCGAGCAGTGTGAACTCGCGCGGACGCAGGTCGAGCGGGCTGCCGCCGCGCGTGACCTTGCGCGACAGCAGCTCCATCACCACATCGTCCACGGTCAGCGTCGTCGGCTCCGGTACACGCGTGGCGCGACGGACCAGCGCCTGCACGCGGGCGAGCAGCTCGGCGAACGCGAACGGCTTCGTGAGGTAGTCGTCGCCGCCCGACTGCAGGCCGTGGACCCGGTCGTCGACCGAGCGGCGGGCGCTGAGGATCAGGACCGGCGTCGAGACGCCGCGCGTCCGGAGCGCTTCGATGAGCGAGAGGCCGTCGCGCTTCGGCAGCATGAGGTCGACGATGGCGGCGTCGTAGGCCTGCCGCGACGCCGCGGCCAGCCCCGCCTCGCCGTCGGAGACGTGGTCCACCGCGAACCCCGCCTCGCGAAGGCCGCGCACGACGAAGTCGGCTATCGTGGCGTCGTCTTCGACCAGCAGCGCGCGCATGGAGTGATGATAGCGTTTGGAACGCAAAGCCCGCTAAGCGTTCCCGATTCTCACCGCGATGGAGTGTCCCGATGCGCCGCGCGCAGGTACTGCGGCGGCCAGGGAATCTTCTGAGCGAGCTGGTCGGCCGCATGAAGCGGCCAGTACGGATCGCGCAGCAGCTCGCGCGCCAGCAGGACGATGTCCGCCTGACCATGGCTGATGATGGCGTCGGCCTGCTCGGCGCGCGTGATCAGGCCGACGGCGCCGGTCGGCACGCCCG
>JAYVYV010000143.1:0-12291 GCA_043783985.1 Acidobacteriota bacterium
GCACGGCGTGGCGATCGGCCGCCGCGTGCTGCTCGCGGCCCAGGTCGGGATCGCCGGCAGCACGACGATCGGCGACGACGTCATGATGGCGGGGCAGACCGGCGTGGCGGGGCATATCACCGTCGGCGACAAGGCGATCGTAGGCGCGAAGAGCGCCGTGCTGCAGCCGGTGGAGGCGGGCGAGTTCGTCACCGGTTCGCCGGCGTTCCCCCACGCCGACTGGCGCAAGGCGTCGGTGGTGTTCCGCCAGCTGCCCTCGATGAAGAAGCGCCTTGACGAGCTCCAGCAACGCGTGATCGAACTCGAGGAGAAGCTCGCTGCATGTCAGATACCGAAGGATCGCTAACGCTGCGCGCGTTGTGTCTTGCGTTCTTGTTCGCCGCCAGCGCCGCCGCCCAGTCCCCCCAACCGGTCGTCGCGCCCGCGCCGCCGGCGCCCGACTTCCTGACCCGGTACGATTTCCACCTGTCCATGGCCAGGCTGATGCCCGTGGCGCCGACGCCCGCGCCCGTCCTCGCCGACGACCGCTTCTCCTGGGACGCGCACTTCGGCGGCTCGTTCGATATCGCGGATTTCGCCGTCGGCCGCCTCGGGGTCATCGTCGACTACCAGACGGTGATGGGCAGCGAGTACCGTCCGTTCGATCCGAATCAGGGCAACTACACGCTCGAAGGATTCGTCTCCGCGCGCCTCGGCGCCGAGACCGAGGTGGCGGGCATCTTCCACCACATCTCGCGGCACCTCAGCGATCGGCCGAAGCCGTTTGCCGTCGCGTACAACGAGGTCGGCGGGCGCGTGATGCGTCGCCTGACGCGTGGCCCGACGACGGTCGATGTGGACCTCGAGGGCGGCCGCGCGGTGCAGCATTCGTACGTCGACTACACCTGGCTGGGGGAAATGCAGCTGCTCGTGCGGCGTCGCGTGTCCGACCATGCGGGCGTGTTCGTGCACGGGGCCGGTCAGGCGTTCGCCGTCAACGAGATCGTCGCGAAGCGCGGTGCGCAGGCCGGCGGACGCGTCGAAGCCGGGGTCAGCGTGACCGGCCGCGCCGGCGTCCTCGAACTATTCGCCGGTTACGAGAAGCGGGTGGATGCCGATCCGCTGGACCGGCTCTCCCGGAGATGGGCCCTCGCCGGGTTCCGCCTGCTCAGCCGGTAACATACGACCATAGGAAGCCACGATGACGGACGTCCGCACGGAAACCGACAGCCTGGGCGAAGTCGACGTACCTGCCGACAGGCTCTGGGGCGCCCAGACCCAGCGATCGATCGAGCACTTCAGCATCGGCAGGGATCTGATGCCGCGCGAGATGATTGGCGCGTACGCGGTCCTGAAGAAAGCGGCGGCCCATGCCAACCATGCAGGCCGGCGGCTCGACGATCAGCGCCACACGCTGATCGTTCAGGTGTGTGATGAGCTCCTCGCAGGCCGTCATCGGGACATGTTCCCCCTGCACGTGTGGATGACAGGCAGCGGCACGCAATTCAACATGAACGTGAACGAGGTGATCGCCAACCGCTGCTGCCAGCTGGCGGGTACGCCCCTCGGGAGCAAGACGCCGGTGCACCCCAACGACCACGTCAACATGTCCCAGTCGTCCAACGACTCGTTTCCCTCCGCGATGCACATCGCGGCGGCAATCGGCGTGACCCAGCATCTGATCCCGGCTGTGAAAGCGCTGCGCGATGCGATCGGCGCGAAGGCCGCGCAGTGGATGGACATCGTCAAGATCGGCCGCACGCACATGCAGGACGCGACGCCGCTCACGCTCGGCCAGGAGTGGTCGGGCTACGAGGGGATGCTCGCGGACGATCTCGACCGGCTCGACGATGGCCTGAAGGGCGTCTACCGGCTCGCGCTCGGCGGCACGGCGGTGGGCACCGGCATCAACGCGGCGCCCGGCTTCGCCGAGGCCGCGGCGGCCGGGATCGCCACGCTCACAGGCCTGCCGTTCGTCAGCGCGCCGAACAAGTTCACGGTGCAGGGCGCCCACGACGCTCTGGTACAGCTGTCGGGCACGTTACGCACGCTGGCCGTCTCTCTCTACAAGATCGCCAACGACATCCGGCTCATGTCGTGCGGCCCGCGAGCCGGCTTCGCCGAGCTGGTGATCCCCGAGAACGAACCGGGCTCGTCGATCATGCCCGGCAAGGTGAACCCCACCCAGACCGAGGCGCTCACGATGATCGCCGTCCAGGTGATGGCCAACGACGTGGCGGTGGGCTTCGGCGGCGCCGGCGGCTACCTCGAGATGAACGTCTACAAGCCGCTGATCATCTTCAACGTGACCCACTCGATCACGATCATGGCCGACGGATGCACGAACTTCCGCACGTTCCTGGTCGAGGGCACGACGCCCAATCTGAAGAAGATCAAGGAGCACGTGGATCGGTCGCTGATGCTCGTGACGGCGCTCGTGCCGCTGATCGGCTACGACAAGGCGTCGGCGATCGCGCACTACGCGATGGAGCACGACGTCACGCTCAAGTCTGCCGCGCTGACGCTCGGCGCCGTGACGGAGGAGGAGTTCGACCGCGTCGTGGACCCGGCCAGGATGGTCACGTCGCCGGTCGCGACGACGAAGGGTGAAAACGCCAGCAAAACCGGGTGATCGGCGCCGGGCCGATCTCTTCTGCAAGACTGGAATAAAATCGGATCATATGGTCAGGTCCCCTCGTGTTCTGCGCGCGGCGTTGCTGGCCGGCGGCGTCCTGTGCGCCGCCATCGCGCCGGCGCTCGCGGCGTCCCGTCCGCCCAAGCTGCAGTACGAAATCACCACGTTGCCGAACGGGCTCACGGTGGTCCTGTCCGAGGATCACTCGACGCCGATCGTCCACGTCCAGCTCGTCTATCACGTCGGGTCGAAGAACGAGCGCCCCGGCCGCACCGGCTTCGCGCACCTGTTCGAGCACCTGATGTTCAAGGGCTCGAAGAACGTCCAGCCCGAGGCGCACACGTCGATGCTCGCGTCGGTGGGCGGCCAGAGCAACGCCTACACGACCGACGACGAGACCGTGTTCTGGGAGACGGTGCCGGCGCAGTACCTGCCGCTCTCCCTGTGGCTCGAAGGCGATCGCATGGCGACGCTGCGCATCGACAAGGACACCTTCGCCAACGAGCGCGACGTCGTCAAGGAAGAACGCCGCATGCGCGTGGACAATCAGCCGTACGGACGGCTGAACGAGATCATCTACGACCAGGCGTTCAGCGTGCATCCGTACAAGCACGCGACGATCGGCAGCATGGCCGATCTCGAAGCGGCGTCGGTCGAGGACGTCCGCGACTTCTACAAGACGTTCTACGTGCCGGCCAACGCGACGCTGGTCATCGTCGGCGACTTCGAGCCGGCGCAGGCCCTGACGCTCGTGAACAACTACATGGGCCGCGTGCCGAAGTCGGATCGCGTGGTGCCGCGGGACATCCCGCAGGAGCCGGCGCAGACCAAGGAAAAGCGCGTCACGCTGCAGGAGCCGTGGCCGCTGCCGGCCGTCGTCGTGGCGTACCACGTGACCAGGGACGGCAACCCCGATTCGTATCCGCTGCACATCGCGGCCAAGGTGCTCTCCGACGGACAGACGTCGCGCATCTACCAGAAGCTGGTCTACGAGAAGCAGATGGCGGTCGCCGCGTTCGGCAGCGCCAACCTCATCGAGGATCCGAACCTGTTCTACGCCGTGGCGATCGTGCAGCCCGGGCACACGACGGCGGAGGTCACCGACGCGCTCATCGCCGAGCTCGATCGGCTGAAGACCGAGCCGATCACCGCGCACGAGCTGCAGCGCACGAAGAACCAGTTCGCGCGCGACTACATCATGGGACGCGAGTCGAACCAGCAGAAGGCCGGGCAGCTGTCTCACGCGGTCGTCATCCACAACGACGTCCGGACGGCGGATGCGGAGTTCGACATCTTCCAGAACATGACGGTCGCCGACGTGCAGCGCGTGGCGAAGACGTACTTCAGGCCGGAGAATCGGCTGGTCATCACGCTGATGCCGTCCGGGAAGGCGGGCGCCCAATGAGGTCTCCCAGCGCGTGGAGCACACAGAAACGGTTCACTCACGGAAACGCTGAGACGCAGAGGAAAACCGACACGCACAACCAGATCGGTGTGTCTCCGTGGCTCTGTGCCCTGTTCTTCTCTGTGTGCTCTCTTACGCTCAGTGTCGGTCTCGCGTCCGCGCAGTCGGCGGCCTGGCCGACCGAGCGGCCGCCGCAGCCGCTGGCGGCGCGCGACATCAAATTCCCCCCCTACGAGGTCCAGACGCTGCCCAACGGTCTGCAGGTCGTCGTCGTGATGCATCACGAACAGCCGGTGGTGACCATGCGGCTGCTGGTGCGGGCGGGCACCTCGTCCGACACGCGCGAGAAACTCGGGCTGGCCCACCTCGCCGCGTCGCTGCTGGATCAGGGAACCAAGACGATGTCGGCGCAGGAGATGAACGACGCGGTCGATTTCATCGGCGGCGCGATGGGCGCCGGAGCGGGCACCGATCTCACCTTCGTCAACATGGTCGTGATGAAGGACAGCTTCGACGCCGGCCTCAGGATGCTCTCCGACATGGCGCGGCAGCCTGCGTTCGCGCCGGCCGAAATCGAGCGCCAGCGCCAGCAGATGGTGTCGGGGCAGAAGGTCAGCGCGGAAGATCCCGGCCACGTCGCCAACTCCGTGTTCGATCGGCTGGTGTACGGCTTCCACCCGTACGGGATGCCCGAGAACGGCACGCTGCAGACGATCGCCGCGCTGACGCGCGACGACCTGCTGGCGTTCCACTCGCGCTTCTTCGTGCCGAACAACGCCATCCTCGCGATCGTCGGGGACGTGACCGCGGACGAAGCGTTCACGGCCGCGAAGAAGGTGTTCGGCGACTGGCAGAAGCGCGACCTGCCCGCGCAGACGTTCGTCGGCCCGCCCGATCCGACGCGGCGCGTGATCGTCGTCAACAAGCCTGACGCGGTGCAGACCGAGGTGCGGGTCGGCCACATCGGCATCCCCCGGACGCACCCCGATTACATGGCGGTCAACCTCGCGATCCGGATCCTGGGCGGCGAGGGGAGCAACAGGCTGCATCAGGTGCTGCGAACGGAGCGCGGCCTCACCTACGGCGCGCAGGCCAACATGGACACGCTGAAGGAGAGCGGCGACTTCGAAGCCGAGACCAACACGCGATCCGACGCGACCGGCGAAGTGCTGCGGCTGATCGTCCACGAGTTCTGGCGGCTGCAGCGCGAACGGGTCGGCGACCGGGAGCTCGACGGCGCGAAGGCGTATCTCACCGGCAGCTTTCCGCTGACGATCGAGACGCCGGAGTCGATTGCGATGCAGGTCGTGAACGCGCTGTTCTACGGGCTGCCGCTCTCGGATCTGCAGAATTTTCGCGAGCGCGTGAACGCCGTCACGCCTGACGACATCCAGCGCGTCGCCAAAGCGCTGCTGCGCCCCGATCGATTGTCGGTCGTGCTCGTCGGCAACTCGGCGGCGTTCGCGTCGCAGCTGCGCGGCGTCGGCTTCGGTACCTTCGAGACCGTCGAGATCGCCGATCTGGATCTGACGTCCGCCACCTTCAAGCGCACGACGGTCAAGGCAGAGGCCGGCAAGGCGGCTGGGGCGGGTCGCTCGGGCGGGGCAGGCGGGTTTCGCGCAGGGAGCGGCCTGCGTGTCGGCCCGGCCGGACACACGGGTCCGGGCCCGCGCACCGGCTATCACCAGGCGCCGCTCGCGAGCCGGCCGTCGGACCAGCCCGCGCCGGGGGACACGGCGGCTGCGATCGCGATGCTCGACAAGGTCGTCGCGGCAAAGGGCGGGCTCGAGAAGCTGCGCGGCCTGAAATCGATCGTGGCGAAGCAGACGCAGGTGAGCCAGCGGCCCGACGGCGAGTCGACCGTCGAGACGATCAACTACATCGAGTATCCGAGTCATCTGCGCGTCGAGACGCAGGGACAGGTCCAGGCGTACGACGGCGCGCGCGTGTGGATGAAGGACAACCGCGGGGTCCACGACGCGCAGGAACGGTTCGTGCGCGAGATGGCGGTCGGCCTCCGGCGAGACGTCGTGGCGTTGCTGCTCGCGGCGAAGGCGGGCACCGTGGCCACCCGGCTCCTTCCCGACGTGAAAGACGCGGACGGCCTGATCAGCCACGCGCTCGAGCTGTCGGCTCCCGATCTCAACCCGATCGTGCTGTATGTCGATCCCGAGTCCAGCCAGATCCGCAAACGGCTGTACGCCGCCGACGCGCCGGGCCGGCCGATCATCGAGGAGGCGTTCTTCGACTATCGCGCGGTGGACGGCATTCAGTTCGCCTTCCGGGCGACGCAGAAAGTGGGTCCGGTGTCGGTGGAGCGGCGTGTGACCGACGTGAAGATCAACGCGCCCCTCGCCCCCTCGCTCTTCACTCGCCCGGCGTCTTGAGCGCGCGCCTCCTCCTGTCCTGCGGCGAGGCATCCGGCGATCTGTATGCCGGGGCGCTGACCCGCGAGCTCTTCGCGCTCGATCCCGCGCTGCGCATCGCCGGCCTCGGCGGCCCGCAGTTCGCGGCGGCCGGCGGCCGCCTGGTCGCCGACTACCGCGAGATCTCGGTCACCGGCCTCATCGAGTGGATACCCAAGCTGCCGCGCCTGCTGGCCGCGCGGCGGCGGCTCGTCGCCGCGGCGCAGGCCGATCGGCCCGACGCGCTCGTCCTGATCGACTTCTCCGGCTTCAACTTCCGCCTCGCGCCGGCGATCAAGCGCCTCGGCGTTCCGGTCATCTACTACATCAGCCCGCAGATCTGGGCGTCGCGGGCGGGACGGCTCGCCACTATCCGCGCCATCGCGGATCGCGTGCTCGTCATTTTTCCGTTCGAGGCGGCGATTTACGAAGCCGGCGGCGTGCCGGTCGAATTCGTCGGGCATCCGCTGATCGATCTCGCGAAGCCGGCGGCGACGCGCGAGCGGTTTCTCACGGGCCTGGGGCTCTCGCCCGCCGCGCCGACCGTCGCGGTTCTCCCGGGCAGCCGTCCGAACGAGGTGTCGCGCATCCTGCCGGATCTTGCCGCGGCGGCGCAGCTGATCCGCCGTGACGTCCCCGACGCGCAGTTCGTCGTCGCCCGCGCGCCGCACCTCGACCAGGCGCTGTTCGGCGCGGTCCGCGCCGGTGCGGCGGGCGCGCGCTTCACGCTCGTCGAGGGCGACACCGACACGGTGCTGGCGTCGGCGGACGTCGCGCTGACCGCGTCCGGCACGGCGACCGTGCAGGCCGCGCTGCACGACACGCCGATGGTCGTCGTCTACCGGATGGCGCCGCTGTCGTACCGCCTCGCGAAGCGTGTCGTGAAGCTCGACACGATCGCCATGGTGAATCTGATCGCCGGCGAACAGATTGTGCCCGAGCTCGTGCAGGACGCCTTTACGCCAGCGGCGGTCGCGCGCGAGGCGATCTCCATGCTCACCGACCCCGCTCGCGTGGTCCGCATCCGCGCAGGCCTCGCGACGGTGCGGTCGCGCCTTGGCGGGCCCGGCGCCAGCCGCCGGGCGGCGGTCGCGATCCTGCGCCTCGTCCAGGAACGCAAAGCGCGCTGAGCACGCAAAAGCACAACGGTTTCTTTGCGGCCTTTGCGGGCTTCGCGTTCCCCTGTGTCACACTGGATCCATGCAAACCCTCGTCGTGTGTTGTCTGTTGGTGCTGCTCAGCCTTCCCGCGCGAGCCACCGTGTTGATTCCCGCCGACCTCGGCGAGCTGTCGCGCTACGCGCTGGCCGTCGCGCGCGGCCGCGTCGCGGCGCTCGACGCCCGATGGACCGAGGATCGCGTGACGATCGAGACCCTCGTGACGCTCGAGGTCGAGAGCTACCTGAAGGGCGGTCTCGGATCGACGCTGCGTTTCCGCGTGCCCGGCGGCGACCTCGGTCGCTTTCGAAGCGTCGTCGTCGGCGCCCCGGCGTTCGCGGTCGATCAGCACGTGATCGTGTTTCTCGGCGCGCGCGGGCCGAGCGTGCCCTACGTGCTCGGCATGAGCCAGGGCGTCTTCCGCCTGTCACGCGCGGCTGACAACTCCGACTGGCTCGTCACGTCGCCGGTGATGCTGCCGGCGCCCGGCGGCGCGACGTCCCGCGTCGTGCGCGGCGATCCGTCGCGTCGCGCGCAGACGCTCGGTGATTTCGAACGGACAGTCCGCGCGCTGGCGGGAGGTGCGAAATGAAGCGCCCGCTGGCGTGGATCGCCGCCGCCGCGCTGGTGCTCGGCCAGTCGGGCCCGGCGTTGGCGTATCTCAAGTTCGGTGTACCGGTGCGGGGCCAGCAGGTGACGCTGAAATGGACGGCGGCGCCCGTCCGCTACTTCGTGTCCAATACCGGGGTTCCCGGCGTCACCGCCGCCGATTTCCAGAATGCGGTCGGCCGCGCGTTCGCGACGTGGCAGGCGGTGCCGACCGCGTCGATCACGTATCAGCTCGCCGGCGTGACGTCGGCGGCGCCCGGCAGCGACGACGGCTCGTCCGTGCTCGGTTTTCGGAGCCGGCCGGAGCTCGACCGCGTTCTGGCGTCCACGAGCTTTCTGATCGACTCGTCGACCGGTGCGCTCATCGAGTCCGACATCTTCTTCAACTCCGCGTTCCCATGGTCGGTCGCCGCGGCCGGCGAGGCCGGACGCTTCGATCTGGAGAGCATCGCGCTCCACGAGATCGGCCACTTCAGCGGCCTGGGCCACTCGGCGCTGGGGGAAACCGAGCTCCTGGCCACCGGCGGACGCCGCGTGCTCTCCGCCGAAGCGGTGATGTTTCCGATCGCGTTCGCCTCTGGCACCGTCGCCGGGCGGACCCTGAAGGCCGACGACATCGCCGGCATCTCCGATCTGTATCCCGACGGCGACTTCAGCACGGAAGGCAGCGTGTCCGGGCGCGTCACCAAGGACGGCCAGCCGCTGTTCGGCGCGCACGTCGTCGCGGTCAACGCGGCCAGCGGCCTGATGGTCGGGAGCTTCACGCTGAACGCGCAGGGGCAGTTCTCGATTGGCGGCCTCTCGCCCGGCCTGTACGTCGTGCGCGTCGAACCGATCGACGATGCGGACGTGGACAGTTTTTTCGACAATTCGCGCGCCGTGGACATCGATTTCCGCGTGATGTTCTTCGATCGCGTCGTCGTCGTTCCAAAAGGCGGGGACAGCGGCGAAATCGCGTTGAAGGTCGTTCGCAAGTGAGGGGCATCCGCCTCGCGTCGGTCCTGCTTGCCGGCGCGGTGACGTTGCACGCGCCCGCCGCGTTCGCGCAGTCAGCCGACCCACCGTTCCCGCGTTTCGAGGCTGGGCTCGGCGCCCTGTGGATCGGACAGCAGCCGTTGGGAGATAACACGGTGACCGAGACGACCGGCGCGGGCGGCACGCGGCCGCTCTTTCAGTCATCGAGCGAGCTCTCCGGTGCGTCCGGGTTCGCCGGCCGACTCGGTGTTCGCGTGACAGGCTCACTCGTGGCGGAAGGCGAGGCGTCGTACGGCAAGCCACAGCTGCGCATCGCGCTCAGCGGAGACGCCGAAGGCGCCGCCGCGGTGACGGCAGCCGAAACGGTTCAACAGTTCACCATCGGCGGGGGAGTGATTTGGTATGTGCCGGTCCGCCGTACCCGGCGCTTCGCGCCGTTCGCGATGGCGGGGGGCGGCTACCTCCGTCAGCTGCACGAGGGGGCGACGCTGATCGAGACCGGACGCTTCTATCAGTTCGGCGGAGGCGTCAGCGTGCTGGTGTTCCCTGGAAAGCGCTTTCATACGGAAGGCGTCGGCGCGCGTGTCGATGCACGCGCCGTGATCCGGTCGAGAGGCGTGGCGTTCGACGGCGGGTCGAAGACATCGCCCGCCGTCGGTTTGTCCGCGTTCGTGCGGTTTTAGAGCGGTCCCTCATCGCCCTGCGTGCGGGGTGGAACCGGCCGCGACGCGCGGTCCTCATCTGGAGTCCGATTTTCGATCGCGTCTTCCACATCCCTCGGGCTGGCGACGCCAGACTGCTGATTGTCGTCGGCGATCTGTTGGTTGTCGCGCGGTTCCGTGTTGTCCTCTCGCATGGGTTGCCTGACCTCCGATGTGGTACCGTCGCAATTCCGATGCCCGACCCGGCGATTGAATTTTGCGGTGTGTCGTTCTCACGACCTGGACGGCCGCGCGTGCTCGACCATTTCAGCCTGTCGGTCGACGCCGGCGACGTGCTCGCACTGGTCGGGCGCAGCGGCGCGGGAAAAAGCACGCTGCTGAAGCTCGTCAACCGGCTGCTGCTTCCCGGGGAGGGGGTGGTGCGTGTGCAGGGGCGCGACACGCGCGAGTGGGAGCCGATCGCGCTGCGCAGAAGCGTCGGCTACGTGTTGCAGGACGTCGGGCTGTTTCCACATATGTCCATCGCGGACAACGTGGCGGTCGTTCCGCGCCTCGAGGGGTGGACCGCTGAGCGCGTGGCGGCGCGCGTGGACGAGCTGCTCGAGCTCGTCGGATTGCCGGCGCGGGCGTTCGCGGCGCGCTGGCCGGACGAGCTGTCGGGCGGGGAGCGCCAGCGCGTCGGTGTCGCGCGGGCGCTCGGGGTCGATCCGCCGGTGCTGCTGATGGACGAGCCGTTCGGCGCGCTCGACCCGCTGACGCGGGCCGAGCTGCACGTCGAGTTTCACCGCATCCAGGCGCGCTTGCGAAAGACGGTCATCATCGTCACGCACGACATGGGGGAAGCCTTCGCGCTGGCCGATCGCGTGGGCGTGATCGAGGACGGACGGCTGGTCGCATGCGACCGTCCCGCCGCGGTCGCCGCGTCCACCGATCTGCGCGTGCGGCGCCTGCTGGATGCGATCGTCAGCGTGCCCAGAGCGTGACGTCTGTGGCCGTGGTGTCCTTTGTGTTAAGTCGGCCGATTACATGAAGCGGTTGCTGTTTTTCTGGCTGTCGCACCGCGCGGAGCTTGCGAGCCTGTTCGGCCAGCACGTGCTGCTCGTCGCCGGATCGACGCTGGTGGCGGTGGCGATCGGCGTGCCGCTCGGCGTCTTCTCCGCGCGGCGGCCGCGGCTCGCCTCGCCGCTGATGGCCGTCGCCGGCATCGTCCAGACCATTCCCAGCCTTGCAATGTTCGGGTTTCTTCTCCCGGTGCCGTTCATCGGCGGCGTCGGCGCGCGCGCGGCGCTCGTCGTGCTGATTCTCTACGGCCTGCTGCCCATCGTGCGCACCACGATTGCCGGGCTGCGCGGGATCGATGCGTCGATCCGCGAAGCGGGTGTGGCGATGGGGATGAGGCCGCGGGAGTTGCTTCGACAGGTCGAGCTGCCGTTGGCGCTCCCCTCGATCGTCGCCGGCGTGCGCGTGGCGGCGGTCGTCGGCGTCGGCTCGGCGACGATTGCCGCGGCGATCGGCGCCGGCGGGCTGGGCGAGTATATCTACCGCGGCCTGTCGATGGTCGACACGACGGTGATTCTCGCGGGTGCCGTGCCCGCCGCCGCGCTCGCGCTCGTCGTGGACGCTGCGCTGCTGTGGCTCGAGAAGCAGCTGTCGGCCCGCCGCCGTTCGCACTCGCGCCGCGCGGCGGTGACCGTGGCGGCGGCGGTCGCCGCGGTGGTGGCCCTGTCGAGCGCCGCCGTGGCGCGGCGGGCGAGCGGGGCGATCGTGGTCGGCTCGAAAAACTTCACCGAGCAGCTGGTGCTCGGCGAGCTGCTCGCGCAGGTCATCGAGCGCGACAGCGGCCTGGCGGCCGATCGCCGCCTGAACCTGGGCGGCACGCTGATCTGCGACAGGGCGCTGATCGCCGGCGACATCGACGTGTACGTCGAGTACACGGGGACGGCGCTCACCGCGGTCTTTCATCAGCCGGTGATCAACGACTCGAGCGCGGTGTTCGATACGGTGCGCACGCTGTACGCGAAGACGGGACGCACGCTACTGCCGCCGCTGGGGTTCAACAACACGTTCGCGATCCTCGTGCGCGGCGACGAGGCGCGGTCGCGCCGGTTGCGCACGGTGGACGATGCCGCGCGTGAGTCCGCCCATTGGAAGGCCGGCTTCGGCTACGAGTTCGTCGAGAGGCCGGACGGTTATCCGGGGCTGGCGAAGGCGTACGGGATGCGCTTCCCCGACGCCCCGCGCGTGATGGATTTGACGCTCAGCTATCGCGCGCTGGCGGCCGGGCAGGTGGATATGATCGCCGGCGATGCGACCGCGGGGCTGATCAAGGGGCTGGATCTGTTTCAGCTCGAGGACAACCGTCACTACTTTCCGCCGTACGACGCGGCGGCGGTCGCCCGCGCCAACACGCTGCTTCGCTACCCGACGCTCCGCATCGCGCTCGAACGGCTGTCCGGCCGGGTGT
>JAYVYV010000144.1:0-12271 GCA_043783985.1 Acidobacteriota bacterium
GGTCGTCGCTGAACATCTCGGCGAGCACGCGCGCAAACACCGGCGCGGCGGCCTGATCCGGCGGCTGGTTGAGCGCCGCCAGCGCCAGCGGATCCCACAACAGCTCGCGCAGCCGCGCGGTCTGGCCGTTGCGGATCAGCCAGTTTTCCACCGTCTCGTCGGGGGACGCCGCCTTGACCGTCGCGCCCTGCAGCTGGCGGCGCGCGTTCTTCAACGGCGTCGCCATCCCCAGCACCCCCAGCCGGTCGCGCCACGACAGCGCCTCCCACTCGAGCACGCCGGCCACCAGATGCAGCGGCGCCGGCAGCGCGGGACAGCTGAGCCGTGTCCGTTTTCCCGTCCGATCGATCATCGTCACCGCCAGCTGCGGCTCGAGGCGGACGTTGTCCTGCGCACCGATGTCGCGGAGGAAGCTGAACGTCTCGGTGTAGCAGCCGAGCAGGATGTGCTGGCCGTTGTCCACCAGCTCGCCGGTGTCGCGATCGGGAAACGCGGTCGCGCGGCCGCCGAGCCGCGACCGCGCCTCGAGCACGAGGACGCGCGCGCCTCTGCGGGTCAACCGCACGGCCGCGCTCAAACCGGCGAACCCGGCGCCGATGACGACGACGTCCGGCTTCGTCAGATCCATCGCGTCAGTGCCACAGCCACTGCCTGAGGGCGATGAGCGCCTGCTGCGGCCTGGGAACACGCGCCCGCGCCGTGAACACGTCGTGTCCGCTGCGCTCGATGCGCTTCAGCGTTTCGAAATAGACCGCGCGCATGATTTCCGCGGCCACGAGCCGCTTGCGATCCCCGGCCGGCCGCGCGTCGATGGCCCGCTGATAGAAATCGTGCGCGCGGCTGCATTCGAAGGCGATGAGCCGCCGCACCGGCTCGGAGACGACGCCGGCGGCCAGATCGTCGACCGTGCAGCCGCACGCCTTCAGATCGTCGAGCGGCAGGTAGACGCGCCCGCGCGCGAGATCGCCCTTGACGTCGCGCAGGATGTTGGTCAGCTGCAGCGCGACGCCGAGATGCAGCGCGTACTCGCGTGCCCGCTCGTCCCGGCAGCCCCAGATGCGGATGCAGATCAGGCCCACGGCCGACGCGACGCGGCGGCAGTACTCGAACAGATCCTCGAACGTCTGGTAGCGCGACACATCGAGATCCATCGCGACGCCGTCGATCACGTCCTCGAACGCCTGGCGCGGCAGGTCGAACCCGGTCACGAACGGCTGCAGCCTCCGCCCCTGATCCGTGGACGCCTCCAGGCCGGCGAACACGCGCGAGATCTCCTCGCGCCAGAACGCCACGGCGGCCCGACCCGTCGGCAGGCCCGCCGCCACCGACGGCTCCTCGTCCACCGCATCGTCGACCGCCCGGCAGAAGTCCCAGACGGCGATGATCGCCCGCCGCTGTTCGGGCGGCAGGACGAGAAACGAATAATAGAAGCTCGTCTTGCGCGCCATCACACGGGAGCCGGCCAGCGCGCGGCGCGCCAGAGCAGAAGGGGGATGTCGCCTGTGCCGATTGCGGGACGATGGGACCGGAGCCGCGGCCCCGTGCGCTCGACCTGCTCGAGGGTGCGCATCCCGCCGAGCCACGTGAAGCGCAGCTCGTAGCGGAGCCGCCCGGCGACGCCGTCGCAGACGGCCCGACCGGCCTCGAACTGGGCGCGTGTCTGGTCCACGCACTGCCGCATGGCGGCCGTCCACGCGTCGTTGAGCAACGGTCCGTCGAGATCCATCTCGCGGGCGCGGCAGGCGGCGGTCACGTCGCGCGGCACGTAGAGGCGTCCCATGATCCAGTCGCGGCTGAAGTCCTGCCAGAAGTTGGTCAGCTGCAGCGCGGTGCAGAGCGCGTCCGACGATCGATCGAGCGCCTCGTCGCGATAGCCGGCGATGCGGAGCACCAGCCGCCCCACCGGGTTCGCGGATCGCCGGCAGTAGTCGAAGACATCGGGCCACGAGCCATATCGGGTCGTCATGGTATCCTGACCGAACGCGCTCAACAGATCGTCAAACAACGTGATCGGCAGATCGAGCAACCGGATCGAATGAGCGAGCGCGAGCACAATCAAATCCTCATGTGCATGCGGCGCGGTCTCCGACCGATCGATGGCGACCGCCGCGTGCAGCCGCCGCTGCCAGGCGTCGAGCCTGGCGAGGCGCTCCTCGGCCGGGGCCGATCCCTCGTCGGCGATGTCGTCGGCCGTGCGGGCCCAGGCGTAGACCGCGGCGACGTGCGGGCGCATCGCCGCCGGCAGCAGCCGCGAGGCTACGGGAAAATTTTCGTAATGCGCTCGGGCCATCGCCTCGCACGCCGCGTACGCGCGGGCGAGCGGCTCGGGCCAGTGGGACACCGACGCATTTTAGTCCGATATGCGTGACGTCTTCGCCGCGGTCGCGGCGCTCGTCCTGCTCGTCGTCGCCGCGAGCCTCGGCACGACGCTGACGGCGTTCCGGCGGCGGCGCCTGCGCGCCCGCGACTCGGAGCGGGCGCTCGGACGCACGGTCATCGCCGAGATCCCGGCGGACGAGGACCTGCGGCTGTTCAGCGAGGACGCGGTGCGCTTTCACTACGGCGAGGCGTCGGTCGACAAGGATTTGATCGTCGCCGTGCGGGTGCTGATCAACGGCTCGCCGATCGCGGCCTACGTGTCGACGCGGCACCCGGTCGACAGCGCGCGGCAGGCGACCCGCTTCGAGGATCGGCCGGACGGGATCGCGCGCGATCGCTGGGACGTCGCGATCGAGACGGTGAACGGAATGCTGCTGATCGAGTGCGGCGCGATCAGAGAACGCGTCTCTCAGGAGCTTGCGCGGACCGTCTTCGACGCGGTGAAGAACGAGCTCGAGCGCCGGGATGGAATTCAGAATTGATTCACCACTCCGTCTCGGGCGCGCCGCCGCGATGGTTGGCGACGCGGGCGAGGACGAACAGCAGGTCGGACAGGCGGTTGACGTAGCGCAGGAGCACCGGATCGACCGGCGGCTCGAGCGCGACGATACGGCGCTCCGCGCGCCGGCACACTGTCCGCGCGACGTGCAGCGCGGCGCCGGCCGCGGTGCCGCCGGCGAGAATGAAACGCCGCAGCGGCGGCAGCTCGGTTTCGAGCCGATCGATCAGCTGCTCGAGGCGGAGGATGTGATCGTCGTCGATCACCGCTTTGGTCACGCGCGGAGCGAGTCTGTCGGCGGCGTCGGCGAGCTGGGCGCCCAGGGCGAACAGGTCGCGCTGCAGCGCGACGAGCTCCTGATCGAGCAGGGGGTCAAGCTGTGACGCGCGCGCGAGGCCGAGCCAGGCGTTGAGCTCGTCGATCTCGCCGTAGGCGTCGACCCGCGGATCGTCCTTGCGCGCGCGGCCGCCGCTGAAGAGCGACGTCTCGCCGGTGTCGCCGGTGCGCGTGTAGATTGCCACGAACGAATTATACGAAATGCCCGTCAAGAACAAACCGCGCCCGCTTCCGGTTCCTCCGCCGGCCGATCGCCGCCGGTTCCGGCAACGCCTGCTGACGTGGTACGGCCGCCACGGCCGCGATCTGCCGTGGCGCAAGACCGACGACCCGTACCGCATCCTCGTCTCCGAGATCATGCTGCAGCAGACGCAGGTCGACCGCGTGCTGCCCAAATACGCCGAGTGGCTCGACAAGTACCCGTCGATGGAGGTCCTGGCGGACGCCCCGGAGCAGGACGTCGCCAAGACGTGGTACCCGCTCGGCTACAACATCCGCCCGAAGCGGCTGCAGTCGATCGCGCGCGAATCGGTGGCGAAATACGGCGGCCGGCTGCCGTCGGACGAGGCGACGCTGCGGTCGTTCAAGGGGATCGGCGCCTACACCGCCGGCGCGATCCGCAGCTTCGCGTTCCGCGAGCGCGCCGCGATCCTCGACACCAACGTGGCGCGCGTGCTGTTTCGCGTCTTTGTCGCCAAGGGCGATCCGAAGAGCCACGCGATGAAGCGGCATCTCTGGAAGATCTCGGAAACGGTGATGCCGTACCGCCACGTGTTCGACTTCAACCAGGCGCTGATGGACTTCGGCGCCATGATCTGCGTCGCGCGCAACCCGAAATGCCTCGTCTGCCCGATGGCCAAAGGCTGCCGCGCTTTTCCCTTCACCCCGGACAAATGACCAACGCCGAACGACCCACGCCGAACGACGACCCACCAACGACCACCGTGGTCACCGCCGCGGTCGTCGAAATCGACGGCCGGTTTCTCGTGACCCGCCGGCAGAAGGGGGTCCACCTCGAGGGATTCTGGGAGTTTCCCGGCGGGAAGTGCGACAGGGACGAGGCCGTGAAACCGTGCCTCGCGCGCGAGCTGCTCGAGGAGCTCGACGTCCCGTCCCGCATCGGCGCGGAGCTGTTCACCACGACCTATACCTATCCGGATCGCTCGATCGAGCTGCACTTTTTTCGCTGCGAGCTGCTCGGGGATCCGCGGCCCGTGCTCGGGCAGGAGATGCGGTGGGTGCGCCGAGAAGATCTCGCGACGCTCGACTTCCCGCCCGCCGATGCGGAGCTGATCGCGATGCTCATGCGGCCGCTCGGCTAAAGCCGACGCGCTACGTGCGTGCGAGCGAACAGCGCGATCGTAGCGCGACGGCTTTAGCCGAGCGGCCCCGGCACGAACGGCAGGGCCGTGACCGTCGCGCGCTGCTCGCCGACGGTCACTACCGCGCCCGGCTCGAGAAAATCACGGTGCACGTACGCGAGCGCGATCGGCCGCTTCAATGCCGGCGACGACGTGCTGCTCGTGACGTGCCCGATGTCGCGGTCGCCGCTGCGGATCGGCACGCCGGCTCCCGGCGGCTGATCGCCCTCGACCGTCAGCCCGACGAGCTTGCGCGCGACGCGGCCGTGGCCTCGGTGCAGCACGCGGATGATCACTTCCTGCCCGACGTAGCAGCCTTTGGTGAAGCTGATCGCCCGCGATTCGATGCCGGCTTCGAGCGGAATCGTCTGCTCGTCCATGTCGCGCCCGAACAACGGCGTCCCCGACTCGATGCGCACGGCTTCCGCGGTCGCTTCGTCGAGCTCCACGAGCCCCGCCGCCACGAGCGCCGCCTTCAACGCGTCTCTTTGCGCGTGCTCCACGAACAGATCGAACCCCGGTTCGCCCGCGTCGGTGACCCGCGTGACGATCGCCGTGCCGCCGGCCCATTCTCCGCGTGCGTTTCCGTGCTCCGGCATCTCCCGCAGCGCACGCTCGGACGGGCCGCCGACGATGGTCGCGACAATCGCCGCCGCGTCCGGGCCGACGATCGCCATCTGCGCGAACGTGCCGGTGACGTCGCCGAGCTGTACGTCCTCCGAGAAGATGAACTGATCGAGCTTCGTCATCACGCCGTCTTTCACGCCGCCGGTCGTCGTCAGCAGCAGGACGTCGCCGAGCTCGTACGCGTACAGGTCCGCGATCATGCGCCCCTGTGCGGTGAGGTACGCCGTGTAGCATCCCTGCCCCGCTTTCAGCGCCACGATGTCGTTGGTGAACAGCCCCTGGAGATACGACGCGCGCTCGGTGCCGGAGACGACGATCCGGCCGCGATGCGAGCGATCGAGAAAGGCTGCGCGATGGCGGGCCGCGTCGTACGCGGAGGGGGAGACGGCCGGAATCATGGTGTTATGCTGACGCATGCCCTCGTCCCATTCTATCCGTGCGGTGCTTGCGGCGCTGGCGCTGGCCCTGCCGCCCGGCGCCTTCGCACAGCAGCCGCCGGCGCCTCCGCCGCTGCAGGAAGCGGGCGCGACGAACTTCACCATCTTTCTGCGCGGGGCGCCCATCGGCACGGAACAGATCGCCTTGACCCGCACGGCGACCGGCTGGACCATCGTCAGCTCCGGACGTCTGGGCGCACCCATCGACGCCGTGGCGCGGCGTATTCAAGTGCGTTACACGCCGGAGTGGAAGCCGCTGGAGTTCACGTTCGACGGTACCGTCCGGGGGATCGCGCAGGCGATCCACACGGCCATCGAGGGCACGACCGCGAAGAGTGAAATCACGTCCGCCGGACAGACGAAGCCGAAAACGGACACCATCGATCCCGGCGCGCTCCTCCTGCTGCCGAGCAGTTTTTTCGGCCCGTACGAAGCGGTCGCCGCGCGGCTGAAGACCGCAGCCGCCGGCAGCGACATCCCCGTGTACATCGAAGCGCAGACGTCAATCACGATCGCCGTCGGCGAATCGTCGGCGGAGCAGATTCAGACGGCGGGACGCCTCGTCAGCGCGCGACGCACGCGCATCGCGCTCGTGCTGCCCGGCGGACGCCTTGACGCCGAGCTCTGGACCGACGACGCCGGACGGATGATTCGCTTCAGCGTGCCGCTGCAGTCGCTCGAAGTCGTCCGCGAAGACATCGCCGCCGTCTCGTCGCGCAGCGTCGCGATCTCCCGGCCCAACGACACGCAGATCAACATTCCCAGCAACGGCTTCTCGCTCGCCGGAACCGTGTCCAAGCCCGCGCAGTCCAGCGCCGCGCGGCTGCCGGCCGTCGTCCTCGTCGGCGGCAGTGGGCCTACCGACCGCGACAGCCTGGCGTTCGGCATTCCGCTACTCGGGCAAATCGCCGGCGCCCTCGCCGACGCCGGGTACCTCGTCGTCCGCTACGACAAGCGGGGGATCGGTCAGAGCGGCGGCCGCGCCGAATCTGCGTCGCTCGCCGACTACGCCGACGATGTACGGGCGGCGATCAAACTGCTGGGCGATCGAAAGGACGTGGATCCCAAGCGCATCGCCGTGGTCGGCCACAGTGAGGGCGGCCTGGTCGCGCTGATGGCGGCGGCGAAGGACAAGAGGATTTCGGCGGTGGGCCTGGTCGGCACGCCCGGCATGACCGGCGCCGACGTCGTGCTGGCGCAGCAGAAACGGATCCTCGATCGGACGACGATGACCGCCGAGGAGAAACAGACCAAGGTCGACGAGCAGAGAAAAATCCACGAGGCGGTGATGACCGGCAAGGGGCTGGAGTTGCTGCCGCCGGATGTCCGGCGCGCGGTCGACAACCCGGAGTTCCAGGGCATCCTGATGAGCGACCCGGCCAGGCTCGTGCCGCAGGTGCGCCAGCCGCTGCTGATCGTCCAGGGCGCGCTCGACACGCAGGTGGAACCGCTGAACGCCGACCGCCTCGCCGCCCTCGCGCGCGGGCGCAAGAACGCGTCAGCCGTCGAGGTCGTCGTGCTGCCCGGCGTCAACCACCTGCTCGTGCCGGCAACGACGGGCGAGGTCACCGAGTACGGAACGCTCGCGGACAAGCACGTCAGCCAGGCGGTCACCCAGGCGATCGTGACGTGGCTGAACAAGACGCTCTCGGCCGCGCGCTAGATCTCGCGCGGCGCTACATCGCCTCGCGCGCCGGTCGTCCGGTGTGGGCGGCGGCAACGCTCACCGAACTTCGAGCCGCCTTCGGCGGGCCGCTGCCCGACGCGCCCGTCGATCCGACCGACGTCGTCGACGCGCTCGCGCGCGCGGCGGAGCCGGGCCTGGTGACCACCACGGGTCCGCGCTACTTCGGGTTCGTCACCGGTGGCGCGCTGCCGGCGACGGTCGCCGCGGAATGGCTCGCGGCCGTGTGGGATCAGCCGGCGAGTCTCTATGTCCTCTCCCCCGCCGCGGCCGTCGTCGAGGAGGTGGCGGCTGCCTGGCTGATCGATCTGCTCGGCCTGCCGGCGGCGTGCAGCGTCGGGTTCGTCACCGGCTGCCACATGGCGAACTTCACGGCGCTCGCGGCCGCGCGGCACGAGCTGCTGCGCCGCGCGGGGTGGGACGTGGAAGCAGACGGTCTCCAGGGTGCACCGCGCATCCGGGTCCTCGTCGGCGACGAAGTGCACGTGTCGGTGATCGGCTCGCTTCGCATGCTCGGAATCGGGTCGCGGCAGATCGTGCGCGTCGCGGTGGACGATCAGGGACGGATGAGACCTGACGCGCTCGCCGCGGTGCTTGCCGCCGATGCGTCCGCAGTCCCGTCAAAGCCGGACAGTACCGGAAGTCCTGTCGCGCAGGCCGTTGCCGCCCCGCCGGAGCGCCTCGGGCGCGAACGCGGCAGCCCTGCGACGCCGCCGACCATCGTGTGCGCCCAGGCCGGGAACGTGAACAGCGGCGCATTCGATCCGCTCGACGCGATCGCCGACATCACGAGCCGTCACGCGGCGTGGCTGCACGTCGACGGCGCTTTCGGCCTGTGGGCCGCCGCCAGCGATGCGTTGAGGCATCACGTGCGCGGCATCGAGCGCGCCGACTCGTGCGCGACCGACGCCCACAAATGGCTCAACGTGCCGTACGACTCGGGGCTCGTGTTCGTCGCGCATCCGGCGGCGCACCGCGCGGCGATGAGCCTGAGCGCGTCGTACCTCGTGCGATCGCCCGATGAGCCGCGCGAGCCGATGGACTGGGTGCCGGAGTCGTCTCGACGAGCGCGCGGCTTTGCCGTCTACGCCGCACTGCGATCGCTCGGTCGCAGCGGCGTCGCCGATCTGGTCGACCGCTGCTGCCGCCTGGCGCGTCGCTTCGCGGATCGCCTGCGCCAGGAGCCCTCGATCCGGATCCTCAACGACGTCGTGCTGAACCAGGTGCTCGTGCGGGTCGTGCCGGCGCGCGGCGATGCCGACGCGGCGACGCGGGACGCGCTGAAGATCGTCCAGGCGGAAGGCGTCTGCTGGCTTGGAGGATCGCGCTGGCACGACGTGGAGGCGATGCGGATCTCGGTGTCCAACTGGTCCACGAGCGACGAGGACATTGACCGCTCGGCCGACGCGATCATCCGCGCCGCGCGGCAGGTGTTGTAGGGGCCGACCCGTGTGTCGGCCCTCGGCGGACACGCGGTGCGCCCCTACTCATATCGCAGCGCTTCGATCGGATCGAGCCGCGAGGCTTTGATCGCCGGCAGCAGTCCGCTGACGAGGCCGACCACCATCAGAATCGTCGACGTGATGGCGACCAGCTGCAGCGACAGCACGAGGTGGATGTCGGTCACGCGGCTCGCGTCGTCGAGCAGCTCGGCGAGAAACGGCCGCGGGCTCAGGAGCCGTACGAGCCCCCACGACACCGCGATCCCGACGACGCCGCCCGCAAACGTGGTCGCCAGGCCTTCCAGCAGGAACTGACACAGAATTTCGCGCGGCCTCGCGCCCAGCGCCTTCCGTACGCCGATCTCGCGCGTGCGCTCCTGCACGTTCACGAACATGATGTTCATGATCCCGACGCCGCCGATGGCGAGCGTCAGCACGCCGATGAACGTCAGCACCAGCTTGAGACCGGTGACAATGCCGCCGACGACCTCCTGGTTTTCCTCCGAGCCGTGCATGTTCACTGCGCGCGTGTCGGCCGGATTGTAGCGGTAGCGCTTGGCCAGGAACTCGCGCACCTGGACGAGCGCCTTCTTCTCGAGCATCGGCGACACGGCCTGCCACACGAAGGTCCCGACGTAGCGGTTGTCCGACAGACCGCCCATCGTCGTCCACGGGATGAAGATGCAGTACTTGTCCGGACGGTTGTAGTTCGAGAGCTGGACCTTTTCTTCCATCACGCCGACAATCTCGAAACGCTGGCCCGCGACGCGGATCGTCTCGCCGATCGGCGGGATGCCGCCAAACAGCGTTCGCTGGACTTCGGTGCCGATGAACGCCACGCGCCGGCGCAGCCGCACGTCCTCTTGGTCGAGAAACCGTCCGCTCGCCTGCGGATGCTCCGCGCGCATCGTCCCGTACGACGCCGCGACGCCGCGAATGAGGTGGCTCGACTGCTTGTTCCCGTAGACCACGGGAAACTCCTGCATGAACTCTGGGCTGACGTTTTTCACCAGCGGCAGTTCGCCGATCGCCAGCACGTCGTCTGCCGTCACGCGCACGCGCCTGCCGGCGCGTTCCCCGCCCGCCTGGAGGCTGGTCTGGCCGGGAAACGAGACGACGGTGCCGTCCGAAAACGCGCCGCGGAAGCCAGCGTCGAGCGCACCGCGGAAGCCGTCGCCGTAGGACAGCAGTACGACGACCGAGATGATGCCCCAGGAGATGCCGAGCATCGACAACGCCGCGCGGAAGCGGTGATGATAGAGGCCGAAGCAGGCCTCGCGGACGATTTCGCGCGCCATGCCGAACCCGGACCACGGCCGATTCGACACGGAGGACACGATGGACACGCAGGAAGGACCGTTCGGATCCGCTCCTCCGTATCCTTGGTGTCCTTGGTGTGGAGCCAGCGTCGCGTCCATGATCACATCTCGAACCGCAGGGCGTCGACCGGCGGGAGCTCCGCGGCGCGGCGCGCGGGATAGGTGGAGGTGGCGACGCCGATGACGATCAGCGTGAGCAGCGACAGCAGGGCCGACTGCCACGACAGAATCATGCCCGAGAAGCGCTCAGGCATCGGCGCCAGGTTGATGAGTTGGCAGAGGCCGAGGGCGAGCAGCATCCCGCCGCCGCCGCTCGACAGCGTGAGGAACAGGCCTTCGAGGAAGAACTGCCGCTGGATCACCGCCGTCGTCGCGCCGAGCGCCTTGCGGACGCCGATCTCGCGCGTGCGCTCCTTCACCGCGACAAGCATGATGTTCATGACCCCGATGCCGCCGAGCGCCAGCGTCACGATGCCGACAATCGTGAAGAACTGTTTCATGTGGCCGATCATGCGGCCGAACATCAGCGTCTGGAGCGACGTGTCCCACATCGCGATCGCCTGCTTGTCGCCGGGATCGAAGCCGTGGCGGCGGGCGAGGATCGCGCGGACATTCTGCTCGAGCGGCCAGTCGACGTCCTCGATCCGGCCGGTGCGCTCGTCGAGCGCGCGCGGCAGTTGGTCGACGACCCAGTCCTTCGGCGCCACGATGATGTCCGACAGGGTTCCCGCTGCCGCGTCGCGGCGCGGCATGTCGCGCGCCATCGCGGCGAAGGGGACGAAGATTTTGCTGTTGTCAGGACCGCTGTAGTTGCTGTCCTGGTTTTTCTTTCGAATCTTGCCGACCACCGTGTACGGCGTGCCGTTCAGCGTGATCGATTCGCCGAGGATATGGCGCTTGCCGAACAGCTGCTCGGCCACATCGAAGCCGACGATCGCGACGCGCGACACCTGGGTCTCGTCCTGCCAGGAGAAACTGCGTCCGTAGGCGAGCTCGATGGTGCGGATGTCCTGGTACTGCGGTTCGATGCCGGTCACGCGCGCGGTGGCGGCGTTGTAGCTGCTCTTCACCTTGACCGCGCCGCGCTCGATTTCCGGACTGACGACGGCGATCATCGGCGATTCCGCTGCGATCGCGCGCGCGTCGTCGAGCGTGAGAACAATCGGACGGCCGGCGCGCTCGCCGCCGGCCTGCAGGCTGGTCCGGCCGCCCCAGACGATGCCGATGTTCTTGCCGAGCTCGCGGAGCACCTTGTCGTTGCCGCGCCGGAACCCCTCGCCGGTCGCCGACAACACGACCACCGAGATCATGCCCCACAGGATCCCGAACATCGTGAGGCAGCTGCGCAGCTTGTTGGCGCGCAGGTTCTGAACGGATTGCGTGATGGCTTCGCGCATCACGACGGGAGGATGACCTTGTCTCCCTGTTTCAGGCCGTCGAGAATCTGGATCTTCGTGCCGTTGCCGACGCCGAGCTTCACGGGGATCTTCTTCCGGCCGTTTTTCGCGCCGGGCAGGACGACCTCCACGAACGCGTTCTTCTGCGCGTCATAGGTGACGGCGGCTTCCGGCACGATGAGCGCGTCGGCATGCTCCTCGAGCACGATTTCGGCGTTCGCGGTCATGTTGGCCTTGAGCTCTTTGCCCGGGTTGTCGATCGAGACGCGCACCTCGAAGTTGGTGACGTTGTCCTTCTCGACGCCCATCGGGGAGATCTGCGTGACCTTGCCGTTGAAGACCTTGTCCTTGAACGTTTCGACGCGGATGCGCGCGGGCTGACCGAGGCGCACGCGGCCGATGTCGGCCTCGTCGACTTTGCCGCGTACGAACACCTGCTCGATGTCGCCCAGCGTCATGACGAGGGTGGCGTTCGCGCCCAGGTTCAGGATCGACGACACCGAGCTCCCGATTTCCACGTCGCGCGACAGCACCGTGCCGCGGATCGGCGCGCGGATTGTCGCGTTGGCCATGTCTTCGGCGGCGCGGTCCGAAGCGGCCTTGGCCTGCGCCACCTGCGCGCGCGCTTCGGTGATCTTCGCCTTGCCGATGGCCAGCTGCGAAAACGCCGCGCGCTTGCGGTTCTCCGCCACGTCCACCAGGCTGTGCGCATCGTCGAGCGCCGACTGCGCGATGAGGTTCTGCCCGAACAGCGTCTGCGCGCGGTCGTAGGCGCGCCGCGCGAACTGCT
>JAYVYV010000145.1:0-12245 GCA_043783985.1 Acidobacteriota bacterium
CGTAGAGCTGTTCATGACGCAGGGCGGAGACGGCCGCCCGACCGTACGGAGCGTGTGCAGGGTTCGCAAGTGCCACCCGCCGGACCTTGGAGGTGGTGAGCACGGCCAATCCGCCGCGGATGTCGATGCCGGAATCGGTCCGCGTCCAGAGCACGATGCTGCCCGTCGCGTATTGGTACAGGCTCCCTCGGACGCCCAGGCCTTCCCTTTCGAGCGTTCGCGGGTAGTCGATATCCGCAGAAAAAAGGATGTCGAAAGGCGCGCCGTTCTGAATCTGGGTGAAGAAATTCCCGGACGAGCCGAATGTGAGAGCGACCTTGTGCCCGGTCTCCCTCTCGAACTGTGCGGCAATGACCGGTAGAGCGGATTGCAGGTCCGAGGCCGCGGCGACTGCAAGCGTCTGTCCTGCACCGTTCAGGGGCGTCAGGCCAAGCAGGAACATCGCCAGCCCAGCGGAGCGGACTTGCATCCGGAGGGCGTCTGGTACCAGAATCATGCGAGTAAATGTAACATGATTCAACTTATAAAGTTGATTCGAGTCGGTTTAATCACCTTCGCTTTCCAGCCCTCGACCACTACGCGGCCGGCGGACGCACCCGAGGTGATGATCTCTAAGCCATAGCTGAACGCATCATATATAGTCGATTCAAGTCGATAGAAAGCGATTTTAATCATGTTTGCATTCGAGATAGAGTGTGCGTGCTCAAATCGTTCACGTTGGAGGCCGAATGCGCGTCACTCGTCTGAGCTGGTTCCGTCTATCGCTTCTCGTCAGCTGCGCCACCTGGAGCTCGTTGCCACTTCTGGCCCAGGCTGGGGCCGGTGAAATTACGGGCATCGTGAAAGATCAGGCCGGCGCCGCCGTTCCCGGCGCAATGATCACCGTCACTGAGACCCGAACGAATCTGCGGCGCATCGTGGTCTCAGGCGGCGAAGGGGTGTATACCGCTGCGAGTCTGGCGCCTGGCGACTACCGCGTGGACGTCGAGCGTCCGGGGTTCAAGCCGGTCCGTCGCGAGGGTATCCGTCTGGCGACCGGCGAAAAGCCCCGCATTGACTTCGAGCTCGCCGTTGGCAGCGTACAGGAACAGGTGACTGTCATCGCTGACGCCCCGATCCTCCGCGCCGAAACGGCCAGCCTCGGCACCGTCGTCGGGCACGAGCAGGTGGTGCAGCTTCCGCTGAACGGCCGCGCGTTCATCACGCTTGCGTCGCTGGCGCCAGGGGTCGCGCTGCCGGCGAACTCGCAGCTCCCGCGCATCAACGGCGGCCGGCCGCGCACGAACGAGTACCTCTTCGACGGCATATCCGTCCTCCAGCCGGAGCCTGGCACGGTCGCGTACTTTCCGGTCGTCGACGCGATTCAGGAATTCAAGATCGAGAGCAACAGCCCGCCCGCCGAGTTCGGACGGTTCAACGGCGGCGTCGTGAACCTGACGACCAAATCCGGCAGCAACGCCTTCCACGGCGACGGCTTCGAGTTCTTCCGCCACGAGGCGCTGAACGCCAGGAACTTCTTTCAGGCGACCGACCCGGTGAAGCCGAACTACCGCCGGAACCAGTTCGGCGGCGTCGTCGGCGGGCCGGTGGCGAGGGACCACACCTTCTTTTTCGTGGACTATCAGGGGCAGCGCCAGTCCATCGGGCGTACGGTGACCTCCACCGTGCCGACGCTGCTGCAGCGTCAGGGCATCTTCACCGAGGCGATCGGCGGCCGTGTTCCCGTGATTTACGATCCGGTGACGAGCGACGGCTCGCTGCGTACGCCGTTTGCCGGCGGCGCGATTCCGCCCGCTCGAATGGATCCGGTGGCGCTGGCGCTTCTGGAGCGCTACCCCTTGCCAACCGGGCGTGGCGCGGCCAACAACTACAGCCGCACGGAGAACGAGATCGACGACCAGGATCAGTGGGACGCGCGAATCGATCACAGGTTCCCGACCTACCGGGATCAGCTGTTCGGGCGTCTCTCGTATTTCCGCGACCGGTTCGGACCGGTGACTCCGCTCCCGGACGGCAGCGGCGTGACGACCGGGACGCTGGGTCCGCAGCACACGACCGCGTGGGCCTTCGCGTCCAATGATCAGCACACGTTCACGGCCAATCTGCTGAACGAGCTGCGCATCGGGGACACCCGCCGGCGCGTCGTGCGGCGCGCGGCGCAGCTGACGGCCACGGCCGGTGCGGCGCTCGGCATTCCAGGAATCCCGTCCACCGCGACATTCGCCGACACCCTGCCGACGTTTCTCGTGAGCGGCTACCAGCAGCTGGGATCGCCGCCCAGCACGGCGTCCGACTTCGACACGGGCGTGACCGAGGTCGCCGACTCGGTGACGTGGTCCCGCGGCCGACATACGGTCAAGGCGGGGCTCGACTGGCGCTGGGAACGGCTGAACGTCGTGCAGCCGCCGTCGCCGACTGGATCGTTCTCGTTCAACGCGCTGGGGAGCGACCTGCCCGGCGCCGCCAACACGGGAACCCCGCTCGCGAGCTTCCTCCTCGGCCAGGTCCAGACCTTCTCGATCGACCTGCAGCAGGGTCCGATCCAGGAGCGCGCGCGTTTCCAGGAATACTTCATCCAGGACGACTGGAAGATCTCCGACCGCCTGACGCTCAACCCCGGCGTGCGGTACACGCTGAACTTTCCGTCGACCGAGATCAACGGCCAGACGGCGGTCTTCAACCTCCGGACACAGCTGCTCGAGTATCCGGGGGCGAACCCGGTGCGCCCGCTGAAGAAGAACAACATCGGACCGCGCGCGGGCGCGGTCTACCGCGTCTCCGACAAGACCATCTTAGGCGCCGGCTACGGCCTGGTGTGGATCGAGATGGCGGGGATCACGACCCCGTTCACGACACCGGCGTTTCCGTTCCTGCAGACCGTGTCGCAGCGCGCGCTCGATACGATCGCGCCGGCTTTCGTGCTGCGCAACGGTCCGAGCGTCGCGCCGATCCCGTTGACGCCGGGCGCGGGCCTGGGTCAGGGGGTGTTCGCCGTCGACGGCACGCTCGGATCCGGCTCCGTGCAGCAGTGGAACGTGTCGGTGCAGCGCGAGCTGAACCCGAACACGATGTTGGAAGCCGCCTACGTCGGATCGCACATCGCACACGTGGGCATCCCCGACGCCAATCTCAATCAGCTCACGGTCGGCCAGCTCGCGCAGGGCGCGTCGCTCAATACGCGCGTGCCGAATCCCTACTTCGGCGTCATCCCGCGCTCCTCGTCGCTGGGCGATCCGACGATTCCGGTCGCGCAGCTGCTCAAGCCGTACCCGCAGTACACGACGGTGAGCCTGTACCGCAACAACGTCGGCACCACGCGCTATCAGGGCCTCGAGGTCAGCCTTCGGCGGCGCTTCTCGCGCGGCCTCTCGTACTCGATCGCCTACACGCGCTCCGCCCTTCGAGACGATGCCTCGGCGGTGTTCGACGCATCGATTCTGACGGGGCCGGTGGCGAACGTCCCGGTCGCCGACAGTTTCAACCGCGGGCTCGAGCGCGACTACTCGACGGGCGACATCCCGCACGTCCTGGTTTCCTCGATGGTCTGGGAGATCGGCAAGGGATGGACGATCGCATCGCTGGTCACGCTGCAGTCGGGCGTCCCGGTCGCGGTGACGCAGTCGACGAACTTCAATGCGTTCGCCGGCTTCGGCCTGCAGCGCCCGAACCTGGTCGGCGATCCGGCGCGGCCGGCCGACGAGCGTACCGCCGGCCAGTGGTTCAACACGGCGGCGTTCGCCATCGCGCCGTCCTTCACTCTGGGCTCGGCGTCGCGGAACCCGGTCCGCGGACCGTCGTATCGCGATGTCGGCGTCGCGCTGATTCGCCGGATGCGCGCGCGCGCCGGCGTCTCGATTGAAGTGCGCGCGGAGCTGTTCAATCTTCTCGATACCACTAACCTCGGCGCGCCCGCGGCCGTCGCCGGCGCCGCGAACTTCGGAACGATCACATCGGCGTTGGACCCGCGGGTGGGGCAGCTCGCTCTGAAACTGTTGTTTTAGCCGAATGTTGAGCTGGCGTGCGGCGTCTGCCGATACAATCACGATCGATGGAACCCGATGCTCTCGATGCCGCACGTCGAATGGACGTGGCCGTCGAATGGTCCGGCGATGCCATCCTCACCGAGGACCTCGCCGGCACGATCACAGGCTGGAACCGGGCCGCCGAGCTGATCTTTGGCTATCCCTCGGCCGAAGCCGTCGGGCATTCGGTCACGATGCTCTTCCCGCCGGAACATCTCGACGAAGAGGCCGCGAGGTTCAGCCGGGCGCGCGCCGGCGAGGTGCTCGATCGCATCGAGACCACCTGGCGCCGTAAGGATGGGACGCTCGTGGCCATCGATCTCACGGTGTCGCCCCTCGCCGATCGATCTGGCGCGGTCGTCGGTACCTCGACGATCGCACGGGACCTGACGGACCGCCTGCGAATCGAAGGGGAGGTCGCCGAGCTCAGGCAGCGGCTGCTGGGGCTCGCGGCCGCCTCGGCGTCCATCCTCGGATCGCTCGAGGTCGACGCCGTCATCGATGCCACGATCAGGTTGTCGCAAGACGTATTTGCCGCAGATGGCTGCGCGCTCTGGCGCTCGGAAGACGGCGGACAATGGAAAATCGTCGGATCCTTTGGTGTCTCCGACACGTTTACCGGTCGAATCATCTCAACGAACGGAGACCGGCCGGCTCCCGACGAGCTCCAATTCACCGAGCCGTTGCTGTTCGAAGATGTCGCGGCGGCGCCGATGATCGCCCAATTGCGCCGCGCCTATCTCGACGAAGGCATCGCGTCGATGATTGTCTTCCCGCTCGGGATTCTTGGACACCGATCGGGCACGATGGTGTTTTACTTCCGTCGGCGGCGCGCGTTCAGTGCGCTCGACGTGCAGGTGGGAACCGCATTCTCTACCGTCGCGGCGTCGGCCTTGTCCAGCGCCGAGCTCTTCGAGGAACAGCGCTCCGCGCGGGAAGCCGCCGATTACGCGCGACGCCAGGCCGCGTTTCTGGCCGAGGCCGGGACGGTCCTCAGCGCCTCTCTGGACTACGAGCAAACGCTGCGTGCGGTCGCCAGCCTCGCCGTGCCCACATTCGCCGACTGGTGCGCGGTGGACATCCTCGGCGAACGCGGCGCGATTCAGCGCCTGGCGGTGGCCCACGTCGACCCGGCGAAGATCGAGTACGCCCGAACGCTGGAGCAGCGGTATCCCGCCGATCCGAATGCGCCCGGCGGTGTGCACGAGGTGCTTCGAACCGGCCAACCGGCGATGCTGGCCCGGATCACCGCCGAATTCGTGGACGCGGTCGCTCGCGATGACGAGCACCGCGGCATTCTCAGGGCGCTCGGCCTGACGTCCTACATCTGCGTGCCCCTGCTCGCGCACAATAGGGCGTTCGGCGCCATCACGTTTGTGACCGCCGAATCGGGGCGCGAGTACAGCGAGACGGATCTGCGGTTCGCACGCGAAATCGCGGCGCGCGCCTCCCTGGCGGTCGAAAACGCGCGTTCGTACGCGCGTGCCAACGACGCGAACCGGCTGAAGGACGAGTTTCTGGCCACGCTCTCCCACGAACTGCGCACGCCGCTGAACGCCGTGCTCGGCTATGCGCGCATGCTCCGTCAGGGCGCCGTATCGGCCGACAAGGCGCCAGCCGCTCTGGAGGTCGTCGAACGCAACGCCACCGCGCTGAAGCAGATCATCGAGGATGTGCTCGACGTCTCGCGGATCATCTCCGGGCGCTTGCGGCTCAACGTCGAGACACTCGACCTTCCGGCGATTCTGCGCGACGCGTGCGCCGCGGTGATGCCCGCGGCCGACGCGAAAGGGATCCGCGTCGAATCGCTGATCGAGCCGCTCGCCGCCACGGTCTCCGGGGATCCGGACCGGCTGCAGCAAATCGTCTGGAACCTGCTGTCGAACGCCATCAAATTCACGGGACGCGGAGGGAAAGTCCAGCTGCGGCTCGCGCGCGTCAACTCGCACGTGGAAATCATCGTCAGCGACACGGGGCAGGGGATCGCGGCCGATTTTCTGCCGTTCGTGTTCGACCGCTTCCGGCAGGCCGATGCCACATTCACGCGCGAACACGGCGGGCTGGGCCTCGGCCTCGCGATTGCCAGGCAGCTCGCCGAGCTCCACGGCGGCACCGTTCATGCCTCCAGCGACGGCCCGGGCCAGGGATCGACCTTCACCGTCGCGCTGCCGCTCATGATCGTGACACGTGCGGTCGAAGGAGCGCCGCCGCAGGTCCACCCGACGGCCGACCGCGAGTTGCCGGCTCTGGACGACGCCCCGCGCCTGGACGACATCAGCGTGCTGGCGGTCGACGACGAACCCGATTCGCTCAACCTGTTGCGCTCGGTGCTGGAGAGTGTCGGCGCCGCGGTGACGACGGTGAACTCAGGCGAGGCGGCGTTGGCGGCGTTGGCCGCCACCCGACCGGACGTCTTGATCGCGGACATCGGCATGCCGAAGATGGACGGCCTCCAGTTGATTCGTGCCGTCCGCCAACTCGAGGAGCCGGCGAGAAGTCTGCCGGCCGCCGCGCTGACCGCTTACGCGCGTTCCCAGGATCGGATCACGTCGCTGGCCAGCGGGTTCCACATGCATCTCGCCAAGCCGATTGATCCGCTGGAACTGATCGTTGCGGTGAAAGCGCTAGCCACGCGCCGCCCGGCCGGTTGAGGGCTGAGACGGACGCTGCGATTGCGTCCGGCGGCAGAGCACAATCCGCAGCCGCGTCGTCGAGTCGAGCCAGATGAATCAGGATCTCGCGCAGCACATTTTCGTCGGCGACAGTGAGATGGCGCGCCGCATGCGCGCCATGGACTGGGGCGCCACTGCGTTCGGACCGCTGGCGCAGTGGCCGCAGAGTCTCCGGACCGCGGCCAGCATCTGCATCGCGTCCCGCCTTCCGATGATCGTGTGGTGGGGACCCACGCTCAGCGTCGTGTACAACGACGCGTACATCCCCATATTCCAGCAGAAGCATCCTTCCGTGCTGGGCAGGACCGGAGTCGAGGCGTGGGGCGAGGGCTGGGACGTCATCGGCCCGATGCTCGAGCGGGTGATGAACGACGGCGGCGCCGCGTGGTCCGAGGACCAGAGCCTCGAACTTCGGCGGCGCGGGTTCCCGGAGGAAGCGTATTTCACCTGGTCGCACAGCCCGATTCGGGACGAAAGCGGTAAGGCCGCCGGCGTTTTCACGGCGATCATGGAGACCACGGATCGTGTGTTGAGTGTGCGGCGGCTGCTGACGCTTCGCGATCTGAACGGGCAGGACGACACGGCGATGGGCGTCGATGCCACGTGCGACGCCGCGATCGCGACGCTCGCGCGGAACACGGCCGATTTCCCCTTTGCCATCGTGTACCTCCTGGACGCCGATCGCAGGTCGGCGAGGCTCGTCAGCCGGAGCGCGGCGGTCGCCGCGGCGGCGTGTGTCCCGGTGATGGCCTTGCGCCCGGACGCCGAGCCCTGGCCGCTCTCGGCGGTGATCGAATCGCGCGCGCCGCTGACCATTGATGTGCCGGCGCAGTTCGGCGAGCTGTATGGCGAGCGGTGGCCCGAGCCGGTTCGCGTCGTTCGCCTGTTGCCCATCATCGGCGCCTCGGATCGGGTGGTGGGCGTGCTCGTCGCGGGCGTGAGCCCCCGCCTCGACCTGGACGACTCGTACACGGGGACATTGGATCTCGTGGGCCGGAGTCTGACGGCGGCGATTGCGGCGGCGTCGCTGCGTGAACAGGAGCGACATCGCGCCGAGTCGCCGGGCGAGCACGATCGCGCAAATACCGCGTTCTTCGGGGCGCGTGAAAACGCGGCGGCGCACACCGCGGACGCCGCGCGCGCCGAAAGCGCGCTTCGCGAGCACCGCGACGTGCTCGCCCTGGCGATGCGGGGCGGACGCATGGGCGCGTGGTCGCGCAATCTCGCGACCAATGACGTCTGGTGGAGTCGAGAGCTCGAGGAGCTGTTCGGGCTGGAGCCGGGCGGGTTCGCGGGCACCACCGACGGCTTCCACGCGTTCGTGCACGAGGACGACCGTCAGTCCCTCGTTGATGCGGTAGCCCACGCCGTGCAGACGCGGACCGACTACCTCCTGGAGTTCCGGTACCGGCATGCCTCCGGCCAGTGGCGCTGGATGGAGGGACGGGGGCGCGCGACCTACGCGGCAGACGGCAGCCCGGTGATGCTGTACGGCCTCGGCATCGATTTGACCGAGCGCAAGACGGCCGAAGACGCGGTCGAGCAGGCCCGGAATGCCGCCGAAACCGCCAACAGGTTGAAGGATCAATTTCTCGCCACCCTGTCACACGAGCTGCGAACGCCGCTCAACGCCATTCTCGGGTACGCCAGGATGCTGCGCACGAATGCGATCGCGGAGGGCAAACGCGAGCGGGCGATCGAGATCATCGAGCGCAACGCCGTCGCGCAGAACCAGCTCGTCGAAGATCTCCTCGACGTGTCGCGGATCACGACCGGCAAGGTCCGCCTCGAGCTCGAATCGCTGCCCGCCGCGCGAGGCGTCCTCGAAGCCGTCGAGGCCGTCAGGCCGACCGCGGACGCCAAGCGGATCGCGCTCGATGTCGATGTGGATCCGTTGGCGGGAACCGTGATCGGCGACGGCACGCGCCTTCAGCAGGTGTTCAGGAACCTTCTGTCGAACGCGGTGAAGTTCACCAACGACGGTGGAACCGTCGGCGTCTTGGTGAAAGCCTTCGGTGCAAGAACCGTCATCGTCGTCAGCGATAACGGCATCGGCATCGCGCCAAAATTCCTGCCGCACGTGTTCGATCTTTTTCGACAGGCCGACGCGCGGTTCTCCCGGGAGCACGGCGGGTTGGGCCTCGGGCTGGCGATCTGTAAGCAACTGGTCGAGCTGCACGGCGGGACCATCACCGCCGACAGCGCAGGCGTCGGGCGCGGCTCGACATTTACCGTCTCGTTGCCGAATCATCCGATCGCCCAGCTTCTCTCGGGCGACGGTGCGGCCAACGCCCCCGTCGCGGCGCCCGCTGCAGCCGACGAGGTCCTGCCGGCGGCGCTCGAAGGCATGGACATTCTCATCGTCGATGGGGAAGCGGATACGCTCGAGTTGTTCCGTGAACTGCTCGAAGGCGCCCGCGCCGTCGTGAGAACGGCGTCGGACGGCCCAGCCGCGCTCGCCGAGTTCGCGCGGCGTCCGCCTGGCGTGTTGATCGCCCATCTCGGCCTGCCCGGGATGGACGGCTACGCGCTGATCGAGCAGGTTCGGGCGCGCGCCGCAAAGGACGGAGGAACGGCCACGGCGATTGCCGTGACCGCCTTCGCGCGTCTGGATGATCGCGCGAAGGCGCTTGCAGCGGGGTTCGACGCGCATCTGTCCAAACCGATTGTGCCAGGCCTGTTCGTGGCGTCGGTCGCCGCCGCGGCGCGCCAGAAGGCGCGCGTGTAGCGCCGGCGGATGCCTTACGTCGCCAGATCGATGACGAGGGGGTGATGATCCGATGCGCGCGCCGCGTCGGGATGCCGCACCACGTCGCAGCTGACGATGCGATCGGTATAGGCGGCCGGGACGAAGGCGTAGTCGAGACGGACCTGCGGATCGCGTGCAGGCATTGTGAACCCCGCATCGTCCGGGTGCATCAACCGGAACGCATCGGCGTAGCCCGCGTCGAGGACGGTCTGGATCGTGCGCCACTTGATGCGCCCGCCGCTGAGCCAGACAAACGGGCGCAGCCTGAAGGGCAGCCGGCTCACGTCGAGCGTGGCGCCCGGCGCCAGCGTGTTGAAGTCTCCTGCCAGCACGTGCAGGCCCTCCTGGCGATCCGCGATGCCGCGCAGGAGCGCGCGCAGCTCGTACAGACGCCGCCGTTCGGTCCAGGCCGCGTGGACGGCGCTCAGGTGGACGCCGAAGAGACGCAGCGGGGCCCCCGCCGGCATCACTTCCACATACGCATGATGGGAGAAGCGCGGCTGGTGCCACGTCGCGTGGACCACGGCGAGGCGGCTCATGTATCCCAGCGACTGCCGCCGGAAGGTACGCCAGTCGGTCATCCCCGTGAGCGCGGCGAGCTGTTCGATCACGGCCGGCTGCGTGGCTTCCTGGAGGAGGACGAGGTCGGGCGCGCACGCGTTGACGATTCGCGCGAGCGGTTCAATCCGTCCGACACCGCCGAGGCGGATGTTGTAGGTGAGCAGGCGGAACGCCACGTCTCAGGTCTTGAAGAGGGTCAGGTAGGGCTGGTCGAGCACGTCGCCCCGGAGTTGCAGAACAATCTCGCGCGACGCCTGGATGTTGACCGGACGCTTCACCATCGCCATCAGCTTTTCGCGAAGCGGCACGAGGCCCGGCGCGATGTCCGGATCGTCTTCGCCCATCGGGCGCGAGTGTACCCCGGGGACGAAAAAGCCGGTCACGTTGAAAAAGTGGATGACCGTGCTGCCGACCAGGGTGAGGTCCAGGTCGCTCGTGCCCGGACCGTCGGCGTCGAACGGTGCGCCGTCCTTCCATCGCGTGCCGGTCACGGCGCTGCCGCGCAGCACGACCGTGGTGTCGGGCGGCACCACCTCTTCAATGGCCTTGCAAAAGGCCTCGTAGAGGTCGGTGCGTCCGCCGAAGGCCAGCGAAACGACATTCGCGCGCTTCTCGTCCTCAGTCAAACCCCCCTGCACGGAGCCGTCACTGGTCTCGGTCATGCGTTCGTCCCTTACAATCCTCGGACCATCGCTCGCGCAGGCGAACCCGGCTCGTCCACCTCAACAGCACGACGGGTCATCCGCCGATTTCCGAGCGTAAGGCGTGCGTTCGACTCGAGAGTCAACCCCGAAGTTGGCGCTTGACCCTCAAGTCCACTTGAAGGTGTGTACTGTGGACATGGCGGGTTTGCGAATCGGTGACGTGGCCGCCCGGGTCGGCCTCAGCGCGCCGACGATTCGGTACTACGAGAGCGTGGGGCTGCTCGCGCCCGCGGCGCGGTCCGCGTCCGGCTATCGCCATTACAGCGACGCGACCGTCGAAGATCTGCGGTTCATCAAGAAAGCGCAGGCGCTCGGTTTCTCGCTCGACGAGATCGGGGAGATCCTCGAGCTCAGTCGCGCGGGGAAGACGCCGTGCTCCCGTGTGCTCGATCTCGCGCGGCGTCATCTGGCGGCTGTCGATGAACGCATTCAGCAACTCGCCCGGTTTCGCGACACGCTGGCGAACGAGGTCGCCAAGTGGGATGGGGTGAAGGACCCGACGTGCGGCGGCCTTTGCCAGATCATCGCCGGCTCCGAGGATCGCGCCGCGGCGCCGCTGCACGTCGACTTCCAGACGCGGAGAGACAAGGGCAGGGTGAAGGACAGATGACGGGCATCCTGGGTTCAACCGCACGCGTGGCGGGTTCCAGCGTCATGGCCGGCGCGGCGGGGATCTTCACGCGGCCCTGCTGCCTCGGGCCAGCGCTGCTTTCGCTCTCCGGCGGCAGCGCGGCCGGTCTCGGCCAGCTGTTTGCGAACCACCGCACCGCGTTTGCCGCGGTCAGCCTCGTCATGCTGACCGCGTCGATCTGGATGAACATTCGTGTGCAGGCCCCGGCGTGGAACAAATGGCTCGCCGCGGTCATGAGCATCGGCGCATTTCTTTTTGTCGCGCGCGGACTGTGGTGGTGAGATTCCTGAGGAGGCTGCGGTGGAGGTGACGTTGAAGGTTGACGGAATGGTCTGCGGCGCCTGCGCGAACCGCGTGAAGGCTGTCGCCGGGCGCGTGGACGGTGTGGATGACGTTATCGTGAGCCACGCGCGCGGCACGGCGCAGATCACCTACGACCCGGCGAAGACGACCCCGACCGCGATTGCGCGGGCGATTACGGACAACGCCGGGTTCATCTCCGAAGCGACGACGTGACGATACGCCGACGCGGCGCGACGCTCCTCGCGTGCCTCGCGCTCATGGCAGTCGGCCGGCCGGCACGGGCGTCGGGGCATGGACCCATGTTCGGCATGACGACTCCGACCAATGCGGCCGGAGGGTGGGCCATCGACTTCGGCACGATGGGCCGAATTGGCCAGCCCGATAATGCCGCCACGAGCCGCACGATGATCACGTTCGGCGTGACCGAGGATCTGCAAGTCTCTGGCTCGGCGCCGTACGTCTTCGGGTCGGCGACCCTGCCTGCGGCCAGGATGACCGGCATGATGCCTGGCGGCGGCGACCTCGAAGGGATTGTCGCGTGGCGCTTCCATCGTCGGGCCACCAATGTTGGCGCGCGCTTCGAGAGCACGGCGTACGGCGGCC
>JAYVYV010000146.1:0-12234 GCA_043783985.1 Acidobacteriota bacterium
GATGACCGCCCACGGAAACATGAACACCGTCTCGACGTCGAAGATCACGAACAGCATCGCCACCAGGTAGTAGCGGATGCTGTAGCGATCGCGCGCGTCCGTGGTCGGCTCGATGCCGCACTCGTACGGCTCGAGCTTCACCTTGTTGTACTTCTCCGAATGAATCAGGCTGGAGAACACCAGGGTGAACAACGCGAAGCCGGTCGCGACGGCGACGAACATGGCGATCGGGATGTAGGCTGAAGGCATGCTGGAATTCGTGCCGCGTGAAGAACGAAACGCGACGTTCGGAAAAGCCTCGGTTTTATAACATGCGACCTGAGGGGTGTCAAGAAACGGGGCACGCAGGCTCCTCGTGCCAGGATTCCCCGCAACCTACAGATTTCAAACCGTTTTTGGCCTTCACCTCGCTTGACGCTCTTCGAAAGCGAGACCTATACTCATCCTATGCCCAACCGGCGCCTTTCCGCCGCCGCGCTCTCGGTGGCCGCGTGCGCGCTCGCGTGGACGGCCACGCTGAACGCACAGGCCATTCAGCGTGCGCTGCACGTCAGCGCCCTCAATGACGCCGGCGCCCCGATCGCCGACCTCGGCCCCGCCGATTTCATCGTTCGCGAAGACAACATGGCGCGGGAAGTCCTCAAGGTCGAGCCGGCCGGCGAGCCGATGCAGATTGCCATCCTCGTCGACACGAGCCAGGCCGCACGCGACGACATCGCGCCGATCCGCACCGCGCTGCCCTCGTTCGTCAAGACGCTGACCACCGGCGACATCAAGAACGAGGTCGCGCTCGTCGCGATCGGCGAGCGGCCGACCGTCTTCGTCAACTACACCTTCAATCAGGCCGAGTTGAAGAAGGGGATCGATCGGATCTGGTCGGTGCAAGGCTCCGGCACCTACCTGCTCGACGGGATCATCGAGGTCTGCCAGGGGTTCAAGAAGCGGGACGCCCGGCGCCCGGTGATCGTGGCCATCCTGAGCGAGGGGCCGGAGTTGAGCAACCGCCAGCACGACCAGGTGCTCGAACCCCTGCGCGCGAGCGGCGCCGCGTTCCACGCGATCACGCTCGGCCGCTCGTCGTCCAGCCTCAGCGACGAAATGCGTAACCGCAACCTGGTGCTCGACCAGGCGCCCCGCGCCACCGGCGGCCGGCGCGAGGAGCTGCTGACGGCCATGGCACTGGGCGCCAAGCTGACCCAGCTCGCCGACGAGCTCACGCACCAGTACAAAGTGACCTACGCGCGCCCGCAGTCGTTGATCCCGCCCGAACGCGTGACGGTTTCCGCCGCCAGGCCCGGGGTCACTGCGCGCGGCACCCTGATCAAGGAAGTACAAGGACGCCCGTGACCGCTGCCGCGACACGCCCTCGCCGTCGCTGGCCGTTCACCGTCGCCGCGGTCGCCGCCATGCTCCAGATCGCGGCCGCGCAGGCGCCGCAGCCGCCGCAGGTGCCCTTTCGCGCCGGCGTCGATCTCGTCTCGCTGAACGTCACCGTGAGCGACAGCGCGGGCAAGTACGTCACCGACCTGACCGCGGAGGACTTCAACGTCTTCGAGGACGGCGTCAAGCAGGACGTCACCTTCTTCAACCGCACGAACCTGCCGATCGCGCTGTCGTTGCTGCTCGACACGAGCGCCAGCATGGACGCCAAGCTGCCGACGGCGCAGGAAGCGGCCATCGGTTTCGCCAAACGCCTGCGCCCTCAGGATCTCGCCGAGATCATCGACTTCGACAGCCGCGTCATCGTCCTGCAGAGCTTCACGAACAGCGCGCCGGAGCTGCAGGCCGCGATCAAGCGGACCTCGGCCGGCGGCTCGACCTCGCTCTATAACGCGGTGTACATTGCGCTGAAGGATTTGAAGAAAATCGTGGCGAAGCAAACCGATGAAATCCGCCGGCAGGCGATCGTCGTCCTCTCCGACGGCGAGGATACGTCGAGCCTCCTGCCGTTCGAGGAGGTCCTCGACCTCGCGAAGCGGTCCGAAACGGCGATCTACTGCATCGGCCTGCGCTCGCCCGACGGCCCCGGGACGACGACGAAGGGCTTCAAGGAAGCGGAGTTCGTCCTTCGCCAGTTCTCGCAGGAAACCGGCGCCCGCTCGTTCTTCCCGAGTCAGCTCTCCGAGCTGTCCGGCGTGTACGGACAGATCTCCGACGAGCTGTCGAGTCAGTACACGGTGGGGTACACCTCGCGCAACCCCAAGCGCGACGGCTCCTGGCGACGCGTCGTCGTCCGCGTGACGCGGCCGAGCCTGACGCCGCGGACCAAGATGGGCTACTTCGCCCCGACGGTGCATTGATATGAACCTGGTGCCGATGGTGCTGTACGCGGCGGCGATGGTGGCGTATGCGTGGCATTTCGCGCAACGCGACCCGGTGGTCGGCCGCTCGGCGACGACGCTGCTCGTGGCGGCGGCGCTCTCGCACACCTTCGTCATCGGCATGCAGACGATGGAGGCGGGGCACGTGCCGGTGGGGGGCGCGACGTCGGCCATCTCGACGTTCGTATGGCTGCTGGCGCTCTCGTACCTCTATGTCGAGATGACAACCGACGAGCGGGCGATGGGCGTCTTCATCCTGCCGCTGCTCGTGGCGCTCCAGACGATCCCCGCGTTCCGCCCCGGCGTCGAGGATGGCGCGGCGGTGCTGCAGGGGCCGCTCTTCGGCGTGCACGTCTCGTCGCTGCTGTTCGCGTACGCGAGCTTCGCGCTCGCGTGTGTCATCGGCATCACCTACGCGCTGCTCTTCAAGGAAATCAAGGCGAAGCACCTCGGCTTCTTCTACGCACGGCTGCCCTCGCTGCAGGTGCTGGATCGCATGAACCAGCGCGCGATCGTCATCGGCTGGATCTTCCTCACGCTCGGCATGATCGTCGGCGGGGTCTGGGCGGCGCAGGCGCGCGGCGGCTACGGGGCGGGCGATCCGCGCGTGCAGGCGATGTCGCTGGAGGATCCGAAGATCTTCGTCGCGCTCCTCTGCTGGTTCGTCTATTCGTTCGAGCTGTTCGCGGCGCGGCGCATCGGATGGGGCGGCCGGCGCGTGGCCTACCTCTCGGCGCTGGCGTTCCTGATCGTGCTCTTCAACTTCGTGCCGATCACGTACTTTTTTTCGAAGTCCCATAACTTCTGAAAGTCGTCATTTTAGGATTTGAGGATCTAAGGATTTGAGGAACTCATTTGAGGAAGTAAGAGCCTGCAAGAAGGCCGGGGCGCCGCGCCGTGCGGTCGATCCTCACATAAATCCTCAAATCCTCAGATCCTCATATCCTTAGATTTCAGTATCACCCATGCACCTTCTGCTGGTGGGAATCAGCCATCGCACCGCGCCCGTCGAGCTGCGCGAGCGCGTCGACTTCCAGACGCGCGGCGTCGCCGACGCGCTCCGCGCGCTCGCCCAGCGCGGGTCGGCTCGCGAAGCGGTCGTGATCTCGACCTGCAACCGCGCCGAGCTCTACGTCGCGTGCGACGAGGCGACCGGGACGCGCGAGGATCTCGTGCGCTTCGTCGGCGATTTCAACGGCGTCGCCCACGTCGAGATCGCGCCGCACGTGTACGACGTGACCGATCTCGAGGTCGCGCGACACCTCTTCCGCGTGGCGGCCGGCCTCGATTCGCTCGTCATGGGCGAGCCGCAGATTCTCGGGCAGGTGAAGGACGCGCACACCATCGCGACCGACGCGCACACCTCGGGCCCGCTGCTCAACCGCCTCTTCCACGCGTCGTTCGCCGTCGGCAAGCGGGTGCGCACGGAGACCGGCCTGGGAGCGGGCGCGGTCTCGGTGAGCTACGCGGCCGTCGCGCTCGCGCGCAAGATCTTCGGCGACCTCGGCGGCCGCAGCGTGGCCGTCATCGGCGCCGGCGAAATGGGCAAGCTCACCGCGGTGCACATGAAGTCGCAGGCGGTGAAGCACGTCACGATCGTGAGCCGCACGATGGCCCACGCCGCGCGGACCGCGGAGGCGATCGGCGGGGCCAGCGCGGCGCCCTGGGAGGAGCTCGACGCGGTCCTCGGCGCGAGCGACATCGTCATCACCGCCACTGGAGCGGCTGCGCCGATTCTCACCAAGGCGCACATCGAAGCCGTCATGCGGCCGCGGCGCAACCGTCCGCTGTTCATCATCGACATCGCGATGCCGCGCGACGTGGAAGCGGCGGCCGGCGAGATCGAGCAGGTGTTCCTCTACAACATCGACGACCTGCAGGCGGCGATCCGCGAGAACCTGGCGCGCCGGGCCGGTGAGGTCGCGCGCGCGGAAACGATCGTCAACGACGAGGTCGAGAAGTTCGGCGGCTGGTTCCGGGCGCGCGGGGCGATCCCGACCGTCGTCGCGCTGCGCGAACGGTTCGAGGCGATCCGGCGCGCGGAGCTGGAGCGGCTCGACTTCAAGCTGTCGTCGCTCCCGCCGGAGGCGCGCGCGCGCGTCGACGAGATCACGCACCTCATCGTCGAGAAGCTGCTGCTGACGCCGACCGAACAGCTCAAGGCGCTCGGCGATTCGGAGGCGGTCAGCGCCTACACCGAGGCGGTGACCAGACTGTTCGCCCTCGCCGATCAGCAGGCCGACGACCAGGCGGAGCGCGACCGGCTCGCGAAAGGCGGGCGCGTCGAGCCGTTCAAGCGCCCGACCGGCGGGCGGCGGTAGCGGCCCGGCGACCAGCGAGCCATTTCGTGATCCACACACCGACCGGCGATCGGGAGCTGCGCCTCGGCACGCGAGGCAGCCAGCTGGCGCTGTGGCAGGCCAACACCGTCGCCGCGCGTCTCGCCGCCGCCGGAGGTCCGGCGTGCCGCGTCGTCGTCATCAGGACGGACGGGGACCGCCTGCAGGAGCGGCCGCTGTCGGAGATCGGCGGCAAGGGGCTGTTCGTCAAGGAAATCGAGGACGCGCTGCTCGGCGGCGACATCGATCTGGCGGTGCACAGCAGCAAGGACATGTCGGCGGTGCTGCCGGCGGGACTCGTGATTGCGGGCGTGTTGCCGAGAGAAGACCCGCGGGACGCGGTGGTGTTGCCCACTGGTAGGGCTCAGGGCGCAGGGCGCAGGGCTCAAGAAGCCCTCAGCGCTCAGCCCTCAGCCCTGACCTCGATCGAAGAGCTGGTCGGGTTGTGGGGGTCCTCACCTTCGATCGGAACGGGGAGCGTGCGGCGCATTGCGCAGCTGACGCGGTTGTTTCCGGGCGCGCGCTTCACGGGGATCCGCGGCAACCTCGACACGCGGTTGCGCAAGCTCGACGAAGGCGCGCATGATGCGCTGGTCCTGGCGGCGGCGGGGCTGACCCGCCTGGGGTTTGCGTCGCGCATCTCGCTGTCGATCCCGGCGGACGCCTGCGTGCCGGCGCCGGGGCAGGGGATCGTCGCGATCGAGATCCGCCGCGGCGACGCTCGGGTGCTGGACGCGGTGGCGCGCATCAACGATGAGGCGGCCGGCGACGCGTTGACCGCCGAGCGCGCGCTGGTCGAGACGCTGGGCGGCGGATGTCAGACGCCCGTCGGCGCGCTGGCGTCGGTGGTCGACGGAGATCGACTCGAAATCGTTGCAGTGGTCGCCTCGCTCGACGGCAGCCGCGTGATCCGCGGCCGGGCGGGCGCCCCGCGACGCGAGGCGGCGGCGCTCGGCGCGCGCGTCGGGGCGCAGCTCATCGCCGACGGCGCCGGCGACATTCTCGCGGAAGCGCAACAGTCAAGCGGCAAACCATGATCGTTCGACGTTCGTGGTTCGACGTTCGGCGTTCCGCGAGCATGACGAACGCCGAACGACGAACGGGAACGACGAACGACGAACGGAGAACGCCGAACGACGAACGCAGAACGACGAACCACGAACGGAGAACGACGAACGTCCTATGAGCATCGTGTATTTGATCGGCGCGGGACCGGGCGATCCCGGCCTCATCACCGTGCGCGGCCTGCAGTACCTGGCCGCCGCCGACGTCGTGCTGCACGATCACCTGGTGCCCGCGCGCCTGCTGCGCTCCGCGCGGCCCGACGCGGAGCAGATCGACGTGGGCACCGCGGCGCCGCAGCCGCTGGAACAGGAAGCGATCTGTTATCTGCTCGCCGAAAAAGCTCGCGAGGGCAAGACCGTCGCCAGGCTGAAGTGGGGCGACCCGTTCGTGTTCGACAGCGGCGGCGCCGAGGCGCTTTTCCTCCATGAGCAGGGCGTGCGTTTCGAGGTCGTGCCCGGCATTCCGGCGGGCATCGCGGTGCCGGGCTACGCGGGTATTCCGATCACCTATCCCGGCGGCGGCGACACGGTCACGTTCATCCGCGGGCACGAGGACGACGGCAAGGCGCGCGCGTCGATCGATTGGACCAGCCTCGCGCGGCTCGACGGCACCATCGTCTGCTACGCGGGACCGCAGCAGCTGCCGGAGATGCTGAGCGCGCTCCTGTCGCACGGGCGGCCGCCGGACGATCCGGCGGCGGTGGTGTACGACGGCACGCGGCCGACGCAGGCAACCATCACCGGCACGCTGCGGGAGATCGTCGAGAAGGTCGCGGCGGCTGGCGATCGTCGGCCCGCGATTCTCGTCGTCGGCCGCGTGGTGGCGCTGCGGGAGCACCTGCGGTGGTTCGACGCCCGGCCGCTGTTCGGGAAGCGCATCCTGGTGACGCGACCGAAAGATCAGAGCATGGAGTTCATCGAGCGGCTGGAGGCGCTGGGGGCGGAGGCGATCGAGGCGCCGATGATCCGCATCCTGCCGCCGGAGGACTACGGACCGCTGGACGAGGCGTGCGCGCGCGCGGGGGACTTCGACTGGATCGTGTTCTCGAGCGCCAACGCGGTCGACGCGTTCATGGAACAGCTGCTGGCCGGACCGACGGACCTGCGCGCGCTCGGCGGCGTCAGGCTGTGCTGCGTCGGTCCGGCGACCGCCGAGCATCTGGCGGACTACGGGTTGAAAGTCGATCTCACGCCGCCCGAGTACCGCGCGGACGCGGTCCTGCGCGCGCTGTCGGACGGCGGCGACGTCAGAGGATTGAAAATCCTGCTGCCGCACGCGGATATCGGCCGCGAGCTGCTCACCGACGAGCTTCGCAAGCAGGGCGCCGACGTGACGGAGGTCGTGGCCTACCGCACGATCGCCGTCGACGCCGACCGCGAGGGCGAGCCCGACGTCTACCGCATGCTGCTCGAGCACAGCATCGACGTCGTCACGTTCACGAGCGCGTCGGCGGTACGCAACTTCGTGCGCATGCTCGGGGCGGAGCCTGCGGTCGATCTGCTCGCGTCGACCATCGTGGCGTGCATCGGGCCCGTCACCGCCGAAGCCGCCACGCAGTCCAGGATCAAGACGACGATTCAGCCGGCGAACTACACGATTCCGGCGCTGGTCGACGCGATCGCCGCCTATTATCAGCAGAATCAACCATGAAGACCCACACCTCCACGGCCCTTACCCTGACACGCCGCCTGCGGCGGCTGCGCCGGACAGCGACGCTGCGCGCGCTGGTGCGGGAGACGCGACTCTCGCCGGACATGTTCATGCTGCCGCTGTTCGTCTGCGAAGGCGAAGGCGTCAGACGCGAGGTGCCGTCGATGCCCGGCGTCTTCAACCTCTCGGTCGACGAGGCGGTGAAGGAGGCCGCGGCGGCGAAAGGAGACGGCGTCAGCAGCGTGATCCTCTTCGGCATCCCCGATCGGAAGGACGACATCGGGTCGCTGGCCTACGATCCGGAGGCCCCGGTGCAGTCCGCCATCCGGGCGATCAAGCGCGAGGTCGCCGACGTGCTCGTCGCGACCGACGTCTGCCTCTGCGAGTACACCGACCACGGCCACTGCGGCATCGTGATCGACAACGAGATCGCCAACGACCCGACCGTGGTTCAGCTCGTGCGGGCGGCCCTGTCGCACGCGGCCGCCGGCGCGGACATCGTCGCCCCTTCCGACATGATGGACGGCCGCGTGGGCGCCATCCGGCGTGCGCTGGACGAACATGGATTCGAGAACGCGGCGATCATGGCGTACGCCGCGAAGTACTGCTCCGCCTTCTACGGCCCGTTCCGCGACGCGGCGGAGTCGACGCCGGCGTTCGGCGACCGGCGGTCGCACCAGATGGATCCGGCCAACGCCGCCGAAGCGCTTCGCGAGGTGGAGCTCGACATCGCCGAGGGCGCCGACATCGTGATGGTGAAGCCCGCGATCACCTATCTCGACGTCATCGCGCGCGTGAAAGAGGCGTTCGACTTCCCCACCGCCGCGTACCACGTCAGCGGGGAGTACGCGATGCTGAAGGCCGCCGCGCGCAACGGCTGGATCGACGAGCCGCGCGCGATGCTCGAAACGCTGACGGCCATCCGCCGGGCCGGCGCCGACATCATCGTCACGTACTACGCCCGCGAAGCGGCACGCGCGATCGCGTAGGGTGATTGGCGTTTGGTCCGGCACGGGCACGATCGATTGCGCCGGGAGGATACGTGGATGCGTGCGCCGCGCGTCAGGGTACGAACGTGAACTTCACACGGCCGGTCATCGTCTTGGTCAGGCCCAGCAGCGATCCACCAATCGGTCGCGTCCGCGTGGTCACGCGCACGTAATAATCCCGGGCGGGATCCAGTCTCGCCGTGTCCGCCACCGGCACGTGGCTCCACTTCGTGAGCCACGTCTTCACGACCGCATCGTCTTCGGTGACCAGCGCGCCTTCGACCCGGCCGTCGACCGTGCGTGTGAGGGTGTGGCGCCGCGTGAGGTTGTCGTACTGATCCGTCGTCGCCACGACAGTCGTCGCGATCGTCCGATCGATCCAGGCAGGCGTGCGCAGCTCGAGCTCGTATGAGAAGGTCGTCCGCAGACCGCTCGCGATCGCCTCGCGGACCGCGTCGGTGTAGGCGTCGTTGAGCTCGAACGACACGACCACGCGGTTGTCGCTGATGAAAGGGACGATCCGCAGCGTCTCCTCCGAGCGCAGCGCCGGCGCCGCGAGAAGCAGCAGCGCCAGCCACACCGGGAACCGTTTCACGTTCATGCGCAGCATCAGTTCAGTACCGAATCACGGTGGCCACGGTCGCTCGCCAGAACGACAAGTGTTCGTCGCCGAATGAAAGACCCTTGTTGCCGGCGTTGCCGCCGACGCTCTGAAACCGGCGGACGTCGCCGTTGAGGCCGATCCGGTTGGTCACGAATGCGACGACGCCGACGCCCGCGTCGACGTGGGCGACGACGCTTGCGATGTCGAAGACGTTGGACGCGGTCGTCGTCTTGATGCGCATCAAGCCGGCGCCGCCCACGACGTACGGTCTCAGCGAATACTCCGTCAGCCGGTGCGGCGCCGCCACAACCACGTTGCCGCTGATCGTCGTCACGCGGCTGTAGAGTACCAGGTGCCTGTTCCCGGATTCGAAGAATCCGGGCGCGTCGGAGACGTCGACCTCCGCTCCGAACACTTCGCCCAGGAACACTGCGCTGCCGCCGATCGCCAGGCTCGGCTTGCCGATGGCATCCTCCGGATCCACGAACGTGGTACTGCGGGCGAACGTGGCGCCGATGAAGGGGCGAATCTGCCGATCCGCGGCTTCGGTGCCGGCGGATGCGAGCAGCAGGCCCGCCGCCAGCGCCACCGACCTCCGCGCCGCGCGACCACGCCTCATCGGACGAAGATCGACAGAAAGAGCCGCGCAAACGGCGACACGGTGACGTCGCCCGCGGACAGGTCGAAAGGCCGCGCCAGGCCGGCGCTGTTGGCGAGGAGGATCAGCGTCAGCCCGCGCTGGGGCAGGCTGATGATCATCGACGACGATGCGTTGTCGCTGACTCCGAACTGCCAGACGATCGGCCCGCCGTTGTAGGTCTGCACGAACCAGCCGTAGGCGTGGGGCAGCGGCTGACCGTTCGCGCCGGTCGGCGGCGTCCAGGCGAACGTCCGCCATTCAGGGCGCAAGACGACGCCCTTTTTCAACGCCAGATCGAACTGCTCGAGGTCGCGGACCGTCGACACCAACCCCGACCCCGGGGTGAGCGTCGACGCGACGTACGAAGAGGACGTCGCGCGGCCGCGCGCGTCGACGGCGTAGGGCGTCGCGAGGCGAAGGAGCGCTCCGGAATAGCGCCGCAACGCGGACGCGGTAAACCCTTCCGACGGCGCCTGCAGATTCACGACATCGGAGCCGGGTACCGAATCGATCATCGCCAGGCGATCGAACAGCGCGGACACGCCCCATCGGAACGTCGAGTCGGTGCAGCCGGCGATCGCCGCCGCGACGGGCGCGAGCCGCTCGGGGCGATAGGCGAACGTCAGGCCTTTGGCGCCCGCGCTGGTATGCGTCAGCAGCTGCCGAATCGTCGCGCCCGCGTCAAGGCTCGCCGGATTGAACGTGGCGACCGGATCGTCGAGCGACAACCATCCGTCCGACGCGCAGCGGACCGCCAGCGACGCGACGAACGCCTGCGTCGTGCCATCCAGCTGGAACGGCGTGTCGACGCGCGCCGCGATGTTGCGTTCGACGTCCTGCTGGCCGAACGCTCCCTCCCAGTTGACGTCGGCCGGACCGACGATCGCCGCCGCCAGTCCGGGAATCGCGGCCTGAACGCGAAGCGCGTCGAGGTACTCGCTGAAGCGCGACAGCACGAAGTCGTCGGCGGCGTGCACGATCGCGCCCACGGACAACGCCAGGGTCAACGCAAGCAGCAGGAGCGGCGGACGACGGATGGACATGGTTCAGGTCGGGGGAGTCCTCATCATACCAACAGCCGGGCGGCGCGGGCATATAATCCGCCGGTGCAACACACCCCTGTCGCCCTGATGGCCGCCGCCGCGCTGGGCGCCGCCTCGATTGCGGCGCAGCCGCCCGCGCGGCCGTTCGATCTCCTCATCACCAACGCGCGCATCGTCGATGGAACGGGCGGTCCGTCGGTCGCCGGATCCGTCGCCGTGCGCGACGGACGGATATCCGCTGTGGGGCGAGTGGCGGGCCCGGCGGCGCGCACGATCGACGCCGGCGGCCGGGTCCTCGCCCCGGGATTCATCGATCCCCACTCGCATTCCGACTACACGCTGCTGACCGACGGCAACGCCGAAAGCAAGATCCGGCAGGGCGTGACGACCGAGGTGATCGGCGAAAGCGGATCGGTCGCGCCGCAGCAGCCGACCGCCGGCCGCGCGTGGAGCGATTTCACCGGCTACTTCTCGGCGATCGGGCGCGGGAAGACGTCGGTCAACCTGCTGTCCTACGTCGGCCTCGGCCAGGTCCGCGAGTTCGTGATGGGGAACGACGAGCGCGCGCCGAAACCGAACGAGCTCGAGCAGATGTCGCGTCTGGTCGCCGACGCGATGAAGCAGGGCGCCTACGGCGTGGCGACCGGGTTGATTTACTCCCCCAACGCCTACGCGAGGACCGACGAGCTGATCGCGCTGTCGCGTCCGGCGAGCGCGGCGGGCGGAATGTACGCGTCGCACCTGCGGTACGACGGCGAGAAGCTGCGCGAAGGAATCGAGGAAGCCATCGCCATCGGCGAGGGCGCGCGCATCCCGGTTCACGTGTTCCACCTGAAGGTGACCGGCGCGAAGAACTTCGGACGGATGAAGGAAGTGATCGCGCTGGTCGACGCCGCGCGGAAACGCGGCCTGGAGTTCTCCGCCGATCAGTATCCGTATGTCGCCAGCAGCACCGGCTTGTCGCAGACCATCCCCCCGTGGGCGCACGAAGGCGGCGGCGCGAAGCTGGCCGAGCGGCTGAAGGACCCGGTGACGCGCGCGAAGATCCGCACGGACATGGACGACCCGCATCCGACGTGGGAGAACCGCCTGATTTCCGCCGGCACATGGCACAACGTCCAGCTCGCGTCGATCCGCGAGCCGGGCTACAAGAAATTCGAGGGCATGCGCATCGACGAAGCGGCGAAGGCAGCGGGAAAAGATCCGTACGATTTCGCCTTCGAGATCCTGATCGCGCACAACGGCAACGTCGGCTGCGTGTGGTTCATCATCGACGAGAACGATCTGAAGCTGGCGATGCAGCAGCCGTGGGTCTCCGTCGGATCCGATGGCTCCGCGCTGGCGACGAGCGGGCCGCTCCGCACCGGCGTCCCCCACCCGCGCAGCTTCGGGACCTTCCCGCGCGTCCTCGGCAAGTACGTCCGCGAAGAGCACGTGATCACGCTCGAGCAGGCGGTCCACAAGATGAGCGGCCTCACCGCGTCGCAGCTGCACATCGCGGATCGCGGCTTGATCAGAGAGGGATTCGCCGCCGACCTGGTGATCTTCGATCCGGCGACCGTCGCCGATCGCGCCACGTTCAC
>JAYVYV010000147.1:0-12225 GCA_043783985.1 Acidobacteriota bacterium
CCGGCATGCGCTCGGGCGACGGGCGCGAATGCGCGAATCAGATCCGGGACGTGCCGGCGATTGAAGACTGAACCGACGAAGAGAACGTTGTGTTGTCCAGGACTTGGGGCCCTGGGGCCTGGCGAAATCGCGGAGCCGTCCGCCTCCAGGCCGGTCCGCCGTGCCGAGCCCCCGGCCCCTATCCCGGGCGGGATGACGTGGATCCGTTCCGGCGCCACGTGGAGATGATCCTCCAGCTCATGCTTGGAGAACTCCGAGATCGTGACGACGGCCGCCGCGCGGCGGGCCGACTGGCTCGTCAGCCAGCGGCGGCGGGCGCCTTCGCGCAGCCGGAACCACTCGGGATGGGCAACGAACGACAGATCGTGGATCGCGACGACGAACGGCGGCGCGAGCCGAAGCGGAGCGGTGTAGGCGGGCGCGAACCAGACGTCGAGATGATCGGAGGCCGCGGCGCGCGGCACCTGCACCTGTTCCCACCACGTGCCGCCCGATCCGGCGATCGTGCGTGTCGGAAAGCGGCGGGAGTCGAGCGGCAGGGCGATCGGCTCCGGCGCGTAGAGCACGAACTCGTGACCGCGGGCGCGGCTGTCCTCCGCCCACTCGCGCAGCAGGCCGCCCAGATAGCGGCCGACGCCGGTCGACCGGCCCTGCAGCTCGCGTGCGTCTATGCCGATGCGCATCGGTTACCCGCGGCGGGGCGCCCGCGCCCGCCGCTCGATGGCCTGCCGGTAGGTGTCGTAGACCCGCTGGGCCGTCTCGTCCCACCGAAACGCGCGTGCGCGTACGACGCCCTGCTCCGCGCACGCCGCGGCAAGGCCGTCGTCGTTCAGCAGGCGGGCGATCTCGCGCGCGATATCGTCGGGCCGATCGGGATCGACCAGCCGCCCTGCGCCGCCCAGCACTTCGGGCAGGGCGCCGCGATCGGCTGCGACGACCGGCACGCCGAGCGACATCGCCTCGAGCGCCGGCAGGCCGAAGCCTTCGTCGAACGAGGGCAGTACGAGGAGGCGCGCGCCTTCGTACAGCGCGCGGCGGTCGTCGGCATCGACGTATCCGACGTGACGGACGACGCCGCGCAGCGGCGGGCGGCTGATGCGATCGAGCCACCCTGTGGCTTCGTCGGTCGCGCGGCCCGCGAGCACGAGCTCGGGGACGGCGCCCCTGACGGAGTGACCCATACCGCTGCCTCCGTCGTGGGGCGCTGATCGACCGGCGCCGATCAACCGCTCGTACGCGTCCAGCAGCCCGCCGACGTTTTTCCGCGGCTCCAGCGTACTGAAAAACAGCACGTAGCCGGCTGTCGGCGGCGCGGCGCGCGGCGTCCAGGCGGGCGCGCCCGGCGGGCAGATCGCTATCCGTTCGCGCGGCACGCCGAGGAGCCGCTCGACCTCGCCGGCCGTGTACGCCGAGGGGACCAGCACCGCGCCCGCGTGCTGCGCGTGGGCGCGCGCGAGCGCCGGGTAGTCGCGGCGCACTTCGGCACGTGTACGTTCCGGGTGCGTCAGGAAGTTCAGATCGTGGACCGTGATCACCTGCGCGGCCGCGCGTGCGGGGATCAGGAGCGGGTGAGGCGAGTGCACGACGTCGTACGTTCCGCCGGTGAGCGACTCGACCGTCGGCCAGCCGAGACGGTGCCATGCGAAATTCAGCAACCGGACCGGCACGCGCCGATCGACGGCAGCCGCGCCTGCGAGATCCGGCGGACACCCGAGCCGATCCTTCCAGGAGCTGGAGAACAGGGTCAGCTCCAGGGCGCGCGACGGTGCGGCCGCGGGGAACGCGGCCAGCAGCGCCGACGCCAGCTGATGTGTGTACTCACCCGATCCGCTGCGTTTGCGCAGCGCCGGGCGGTAATCGATTAGGACGCGCACTTGTTTAAGTCGTTTCGAGCCAGTATCTTATTGTGAAATGAAGATCGCCGTCGTCGGGTCAGGCTATGTCGGCCTGGTGCTGGGTGCGTGCCTGGCCGAGAATGGGAACACCGTCGCGTGCGTCGATAAGGACGAGGCGAAAGTCGCCACGCTCAGGGCCGGCAAGATGCCGATCTACGAGCCGGGGCTCGAGGAGCTGGTCGTTCGCAACCAGCACGAAGACCGTCTGACCTTCACCGGCGACCTGTCCTCGTCCGTCCGCGCGTCGTCGATTGTCTTCATCGCCGTCGGCACGCCGCAGGGCGAGGACGGCGCCGCGGATCTGCAGCACGTGCTCGGCGTGGCCAAGGCGATCGGGCAGACGATCGCACAGTACACGGTGGTGGTCGACAAGAGCACGGTGCCCGTGGGCACGGCGCAGCGCGTGCGCGACACGATCGCCGCCGAGACGGATCAGGCCTTCAGCGTCGTCAGCAACCCCGAGTTCCTGAAACAGGGCGCGGCGATCGAAGACTTCATGAAGCCGGATCGGGTGGTGATCGGCATCGAGGATCACGACGAGCGTGCGGCCAACCTGATGAAGGAGCTGTACGGTCCGTTCACCCGCACCGGCGCGCCGATCCTGACGATGAGCACGGCGAGCGCGGAGCTGTGCAAGTACGCGGCGAACGCAATCCTCGCGTCGCGCATATCATTCATGAACGAAATCGCGAACGTCTGCGAGCTGGTCGGGGCCGACGTGGACCACGTGCGGAAGGCGATCGGATCGGATCGCCGCATCGGCTCGTCCTTCCTGTTCCCCGGCGTCGGCTACGGCGGGAGCTGTTTTCCGAAGGACACGCAGGCGCTGTTGAAGTCGGCGCAGGACAAGGGATACGACTTCAGGATTCTGCGCGCGGTCGAAGACGTCAACGACCGCCAGAAAGAGCGTCTCGTCGACAAAATCGAGGAGCATTTCCCGGATCTGCCGGGACGGACGATCGCGGTCTGGGGACTCGCGTTCAAGCCGCGCACCGACGACATGCGCGAGGCGCCGGCGATTCCCATCATCGAGCGGCTGCTGGCCCGCGGCGTGACGGTGCAGGCGTACGATCCGGCGGCCGGCCCGGTGGCGCGCGGCATCTTCGGCGATCGTATCGCGCTCTGCGAGAAGAGTTACGACGCGCTGAGCGGGGCCGACGCGCTGGCGGTCGTCACCGAGTGGAACGAGTTCCGCGAGCCCGACTTCGCCAAGATGCGGTCGTTGATGAAGACGCCGGTCGTGTTCGACGGCCGCAATATCTACTCGCCCGAGCACATGCGCGCGCTCGGGTTCACGTATTTCTCCATTGGGCGCTAGCTCGCGCGCCGTGCTCGTCACGGGCGGCGCCGGTTACATCGGGAGCCATGCCGCCAAGGCGCTGCAGCGGGCCGGCTATCGTGTCGTGGTCTTCGACAACCTGGCCGCGGGCCACCGCGCGGCGGTGAAGTTCGGCGAGCTCGTGGAAGGGGACATCACCGACACGGCCGCCGTGCGTGGCGCGCTGCGGCGCCACGAGATCGCGGCCGTCATGCATTTTGCCGCGTTCCTCGACGTGGGGGAGTCCGTGCGCCAGCCCGCGAAGTACTACCGCAACAACGTCGTCGGCGCGCTGAGCGTGCTCGAGGCGATGGCGGCGGAATCGGTCGGCGACCTCGTCTTCTCGTCGACGTGCGCGACCTACGGCGAGCCGATCGAGACCCCGATCGGCGAAACGCATCCCCAGAATCCGATCAACAGCTACGGTGAGTCGAAGCTGGCGGTCGAGCGGGCGCTGCCGCATTTCGCGGCGGCTCACGGCCTGCGACACGTCGCGCTGCGGTACTTCAACGCGGCCGGCGCCGATCCCGACGGCGAGATCGGCGAGGATCATGCGCCGGAAATCCATCTGATCCCGCGGGCGATCGACGCGGCCACCGGCGGGCGCGGCCTGCAGGTGTTCGGCGACGACTATCCGACACCCGACGGCACCTGCCTGCGCGACTACATCCACGTCACCGATCTCGCGGATGCGCACGTGAAGGCGCTGGAGTCGATTGCCGGCGGCGGTCCCTCGGGCGCCTACAACCTGGGGACCGGGCGTCCGCATTCGGTGCGCGACGTGATCGACACCGTGGCGCGCGTCACCGGCCGCGAGGTGCCGTGGACCCTCGCGCCGAGGCGCCCCGGCGATCCGGCGGTTCTCTTCGCGGCGGCGCACAAAGCGCAGGCCGAGCTGCACTGGACGCCGGCGCTCGGCGACCTCGAGACCATCGTCCGCACCGCCTGGAACTGGCACCGCAGCCATCCGCATGGTTATGACCAGCAGTAGGGCGGCCTAGCGTGGCCGCGGCCATCGGACAGCGGCACACGCTGAGGCGTCTGTTCGGGTACGCGACGCCGTACCGCGGGCGGATGGCGTGGGCGATCCTCGGGATGGTCATCTACGCGATCGGATCGGCCGGACTCGCCTATCTGATCAAGCCGATCTTCGACAGCGTGCTGCCCAAGCAGCAGGAAGTCGCGTTCATTGCCTGGGCCATCGTCGGCGTCTACCTGCTCAAGGGCGTCGGATCGTACGCTTCGTCCTATCTGATGGCCGACGTCGGCCAGCGGGTGGTGATGGATCTGCGCAACGCGCTCTACCGGCACATCCTCAATCAGTCGGCCGGTTTCTTCGCGCACGGCGCGACCGGACGACTGCTGTCGCGCATCAACAACGACGTGGGTCAGGTGCAGCAGGCGGTGTCGGAGACGGCCGGCGACCTCGCTCGCGAATCGCTCGCGCTCGTCGGCTACGCGACGCTGCTGTTCTACTACGACGGCCGGCTGACCATCGTCTGCCTCACGGGGGCGCCGCTCATCGTGTACCCGCTCATCCGGCTCGGGCAGCGCGTGCGGCGCACCACCAGGCGGAGCCAGGAAGCGATCGAGCAGCTCTCGCATCTCAGCACCGAGGCCTTCACCGGCCATCGCATCGTCAAGGCGTTCGCGACCGAGAAGCACGAAGCGGAGAAATTCAACCGCGCCGGCTACCACCTGTTCCGGACGAACATGAAGGTCACGGCGGCGCTGTCGAGCCTTCCGCCGCTGATGGAGCTGATCGGCGGCTTCGGCATGGCCGGCGCATTGGTGTACGGCAGCCGCCAGATTGCCTCGAACCACCTGACGCCGGGGCAGTTCGTCCTCTTCATGGGCACGTTGCTGCTCATGTACGGCCCGGCCAAGAAACTCAGCCGCGTGAACGCGGACCTGCAGCAGGCGATCGCGGCGTCCGAGCGCATCTTCGAGATGCTCGACACGCACACCGAAGTGCTCGAGGAGCGGGACGCCCAGCCGCTCGCGCCGTTCCGGAGCAGCATCGAATTCCGCGAGGTCGGGTTCGGGTACGACGACGCCGCCGGGCGCATTCTGCGCAACGTCTCGCTGTCGGTCCGCGCCGGCCAGATGATCGCGATCGTCGGACGCAGCGGCGCGGGCAAGACGACGCTGGTCAACCTGCTGCCGCGGTTCTACGACGTCAGCGCCGGCGCGATCCTGATCGACGGCGTCGACATCCGGCAGGCGACGGTCGCGTCGCTGCGGCGCCAGATCGGCATTGTCACGCAGGATACCGTGCTCTTCGACGACTCGATCGGCCGCAACATCGCCTACGGATCGCCCGACGCCACGCTCCCGCAAATCGAAGCGGCGGCCCGTGCCGCCAATGCGCACGACTTCGTCGTGGCGATGCCGAAAGGCTACGAGACGATGATCGGGGAGCGCGGGCAGCGGGTGTCGGGCGGGCAGCGCCAGCGGGTCGCGATCGCGCGGGCGATTCTCAAGAACGCGCCCATCCTCGTGCTCGACGAAGCGACGTCGGCCCTCGACACCGAGTCGGAGATGCTCGTCCAGGAGGCGCTCGCCAACCTGATGAAGAATCGGACGTCGTTCGTGATCGCGCACCGCCTCTCCACGATTCGCCGCGCCGACTCGATCATCGTCCTCGAGCGCGGCCGCGTCGTCGAGATGGGGCAGCACGACGAGCTGCTCGCGAAGCCCGACGGCACCTACGCGTCGCTCTATCAGCTCCAGTTGCTCGAAGGGCGCCGGGCCGAACGCGGCAGCCCCATGGTGCCGTTGTGACGGGTCGGCGGGTCGGGCGGGTGAGTCCCCCATCCCCGCCTGACCAGAAGGACGTGTTTTTCCGATGATCAAGAGCATGACCGGTTTTGCCGCGCTGACGCGCGAGGACGAACGCGCGACGATCGCAGTGACCGTCCGCGCAGTGAACCACCGCCATCTCGATCTGCAGCTGCGCAATCCGCAGTCGCTGGCCGCGATCGAACCCGAGTTGCGCGCGCTGGTGGCCAGGCACGTGGCACGAGGGCGGGTCGAGCTCGGCGTGTCGCTCCAGCTGCGGCAGACGCCCGGGGTGGAGGTCGAATTCAACGAGGAATTCGCTCGTGCGCTCGACGCGGCCCTCGAAAAAGCGCGGGAGCGCGGCCTCGTCAGCGGCGCGCTCACCCCCGGGGATCTCTTGAAGCTGCCCCAGGCGATCACGATTCGCGAGCGGCGGCCCGACGACGACGAGGACACGAAAGCGGCGGTGGCGGCGCAGGCGCGCGACGCGGTCGGGCAGGCGCTCGTCGACCTCGATTCGATGCGCTCGCGGGAGGGCGAGTCCCTCCGCGGGGATCTCGAGAGCCGGAGGACGGCGGTCGCCGACCTGGTCGAGCGCATCGCCTCCGCAGCGGACGAAGGGCGCACGGCCATGGAGCAGCGGGTGACCGAGCGCGTGCGGGAGCTGCGGACCGAGCTGCAGGCGGACGAGACCGCCGTCGCGCAGGAGATCGTGCGCATGGCGGCGCGCTCGGACATCAGCGAAGAGCTCGAACGGTTCCGCGGGCACGTGTCGCACTGGGTCGCGCTGGCGGACGGTCCCGAGCCGTGCGGACGCAAGCTCGATTTTCTGCTGCAGGAGATGAACCGCGAGGTCAACACGATGGGGTCGAAGGCCGACGGCCTGCGGGTGTCCGAGCTCATCATCGCGGCCAAGGCGGAGCTCGAGAAGATGCGCGAGCAGGTGCAGAATGTCGAATGAGGCCCGGGGCCTGCTCTTCATCGTGTCGGCGCCCTCCGGCGCCGGCAAGACGACCCTGGTCGAGCGCCTGGTCGAGCAGCTCCCGCACCTCAGGATGTCGCGCTCGTACACGTCGCGTCCGGCGCGGCAGGGCGAAACCGACGGCGTGGACTATAATTTCGTGACGCGCGAGCGGTTCGAGGCCAAGGCCGCGGCGGGCGAATTCCTCGAGTGGGCGGACGTATTCGGCAATCTCTACGGAACGGGCGCATCGGACACCGATCGCTTGCTCGCGGGCGGAGACGACGTGGTGCTGGTGATCGACGTCCAGGGCGCCCGGACGGTACGGGCCGGCGGCCTGCAGACGCGCGCGGTCTTCGTGATGCCCCCGTCCTTCGCGGTGCTCGAGCAGCGGTTGCGCGGGCGCAGCAAGGACAGCGAAGCCGCCGTCCAGCGGCGCCTGCAGGTGGCGCGTGACGAGGTGGCCGCCTTCATCGAGTACGATTTCGTCGTGGTGAACGACGAGGTCACCGCCGCCGTCGACCGTCTCCGGGGTATCGTCGTCGCCGAACGCGCCAGGCTGCAGCGGATGCAGGCTCAGGCCGAAACCATAGTCAGGACATTCTGATGATTGACCGCTCCAAGCTTCCCAACTCGTTCGAGTTCGTCGTCACCGCGAGCGCCCGCGCACGCCAGCTTCTTGCCGGGTCGACGCCGCGCGTCGCCGCCGGGGATCACAAGAAGACGACGATCGCGACCCAGGAAGTCATCGCCAAAGCGGTCGAAGCGCTCGAGCGGGACGATCAGCCGGCCGAATAAGCCATGGCCCTGATCGCGCTCGGCGTCACCGGCGGTATCGGCGCGTACAAGGCCGTGGAGGTCGCGCGCGGGCTGCAGAAGCGCGGGCACGAGGTCGTCGCCGTGATGACGCATTCAGCGACCCGCTTCGTCGGCGCCGTGACGTTCGAGGCGATCACGCGGCGCCGCGTCATCACCGATTCGTTCGAGGGGGGTATGAACGCCGACATCGAGCACATCGCGCTCGCGTCGACGATCGACCTTCTGCTTGTCGCGCCGGCGACCGCGAACATCATCGGCAAGCTCGCCAACGGCCTCGCCGACGATTTCCTCTCCACGCTCTACACGGCCACGCGTGCGCCGCTGCTCCTCGCGCCGGCGATGAATACGCTGATGTTCGAGCACGAGGCGGTGCGCAAGAACATCGAGACGTTGGCGGCGCGCGGTGCACGCTTCGTCGAGCCGGGCGAAGGTTATCTGGCGTGCGGGTGGATCGGGAAGGGTCGCCTGGCCGAACCGGACGACATCGTGGCGGCGGCTGAAGCCATCTTGAGGCCCGAAGGGCCCCTGCGCGGGCAGCGCGTGCTGGTCACCGCCGGCCCGACGTACGAGGACGTCGATCCGGTACGGTACATCGGCAACCGGTCGAGCGGGCGCATGGGCTATGCGATTGCCGCGGAAGCGGCGCGGCGCGGCGCCCTCGTGTCCCTCGTCACCGGGCCGACGACGATCGAGACGCCGGCGGTGCGCGAGGTCGTCAAGGTGCGCGGCGCGGCCGACATGCATCAGGCCGTGATGTCGCGCGCGGCCGACATGGACGTCGTCGTCATGGCCGCGGCGGTGGCCGACTATGCGCCCGCCGAGCGCGCGGGGCAGAAGGTGGCGAAGGCGGGGGAGAGCCTGACGCTCGTGCTCAGGCGGACGCCGGACATCCTCGGCGAGCTGGGTCAGCGGCGGGTCGCGACCGGCGCCGGCCCGCTGCTCATCGGCTTCGCGGCGGAAACCGAAGATGTCGTCGCGCATGCGACGGCAAAGCGCGAGAGGAAACACGCCGATCTGATCGTCGCCAACGACGTGTCGCGCACGGATGCGGGCTTCGACGTCGGCTCGAACGCCGTCACCATCGTCGGGCCGTCCGGCGCGGAGACGCTGCCGCTGCAGTCCAAGGCGCGGGTCGCGGCGGAGATCCTCGACCGCGTCGAGCGTCTCCTCACCCAACGTTCACCCGCCGGTAGCTCACCCGCCGGTAGCTCACCCGCCGGTAGCTCACCCGCCGGTACTGTCCGGCGTTAGGCGGAGCCGTCCATGGATCGCGATCAGCTCACGGAACACTTGCGGTTCGCCGCCGAGCTCGGCGTCAGCGGCGTCAGCCGCGATGCCGCCTGGCGGACGCGCGATGAACCAGGGGTCAGACCTGGGTCCGATGTGGGTCAGACCTTGAGTCTGCAGAATCCGCAAACTGTAACCCCGGTGACGTTTTCAAAAAATGCCACGGAGGCGCTGGTCGCGATTCGCGCGGACATTGGTGACTGCACCCGCTGCAAGCTGCACGCGTTGGGGCGGACGCAGATCGTGTTCGGCGTCGGCAGTCCCGGGGCCGATCTGATGTTTGTCGGCGAGGCGCCGGGCGCCGATGAAGACGAGCAGGGGATTCCGTTCATCGGGCGTGCCGGGCAGTTGCTGACGAAGATCATCGAGGCGATCGACCTAACGCGCGACGACGTGTACATCGCGAACATCATCAAGTGCCGGCCGCCACAGAATCGCAATCCCGATCAAGACGAAGTTGACTCGTGCGAACCGTTCCTGTTCCGCCAAATCGAGGTCATCAAACCGAAAGTGATCGTCGCACTCGGCAAGTACGCCGCGCAGACGCTGCTGAAGACCGAAACCCCTATCTCGCGCCTGCGCGGCCAGGTGCTCGACTATCGCGGCGCGAAGCTGGTCCCGACGTTTCACCCCGCGTACCTGCTGCGCAACCCGTCCTCGAAGCGGGAGGTGTGGGAAGATATGAAACTCGTCAAACGGCTGCTAACTGAGAACTAAGAACGCGGAACTTAGAACTCTGGTTCTCAGTTCTCGCGCCCGAGTTCCAAGTTGCTGATAAGCGTCGCCGTCCCGGTTCCGAGCCTCGATCTTCTGACGTACTCCGTGCCCGAGGACGCCGCGACGCCGAGCGTCGGCGCGCGCGTCGTCGTGCCGCTGGGTACGCGGATCGTCACCGGCATCGTCGTCGAGGTGAACGTCGAACGACGAACGACGAGCGACGACCCGCGAACGACGAACGCCGAACCGCGAACGCCGAACGTGAAGGGGATCCGCCAGGTTCTGGACGCGTCCGCGTTCGTGCCGCCCGATGTCGTTGCGCTGGCGCGATGGACGGCGGAGTATTACGCGGCGGGCGTCGGCGACACCATTCCGGCGCTGCTGCCCCCGATGGCGCGTGGCAGTCGGGTCGACGCCCACAAGACGACCCGGGTGGCGACGATTACGGGGACAGGCCTGGAGGCGCTCGCGGGTGATGAAAAACTCAACCCGAAGCAGCGCGAGGCATTGGAACTTCTGACTGGGACGCCGACAGGCATTGGCACTCCAGCGCTCGCCGCGCGCGGGATCGCAGCCGATGCCATCTCCCGCCTCGCCAAGCGTGGCTATATCAGCCTTCGTCAGGACCGCGTCGACCGCGACCCCTTCGATCAGGGTCAGGTTCGGGTCAGACCAGGGTCAGACCCTGACCTGACCCTCCGCCAGCTGACCGGCGAGCAGGCCGACGCGCTCGCACGACTTCGCACGCTCGCCGACACCCGCGCGTTCCATGTGGCCCTGCTGCACGGCGTCACCGGCAGCGGCAAGACCGAGATCTACATCCGCCTGTCGGCTGCGATGCGAGAGGCCGGCCGGCGCGTCCTCATGCTCGTTCCAGAAATCGCCCTGACCCCGGCCGCCGCCGCCCTGTTCCGCCAGGCGTTCGGCGAGCGCGTCGCGATTCAGCACAGCGGCCTCTCCGACGGCGAGCGCCACGATCAGTGGCAGCGCATCCGTCGCGGCGACATCGACATCGTCGTCGGCACGCGATCCGCCGTGTTCGCGCCGCTCGAGAACGTGGGCCTGATTGTCGTCGACGAGGAGCACGACGGCTCGTACAAGCAGGACGAGAGCCCGCGCTACAACGGACGCGACGTCGCGATCGTCCGCGCGCAGCGCGCGGACGCGCTCGTCGTGCTCGGATCGGCGACGCCGTCGATGGAGAGCTATCACAACGCGATGACCGGCAAGTACGTCCGCGTCGTCCTCCAGCGCCGCGTGCTCGACCGGCCGCTGGCGTCGGTGTCGGTCGTCGACATGCGCGAGGAGTACGCGGCAGAAGGGCCCGACGTCATCCTCAGCCGCGCGCTCCGCGAGGGCATCCGGATGCGGCTCGATCGGAAGGAGCAGTCGCTCGTCCTGCTGAATCGCCGCGGCTTCGCCACTGCGGTCTTCTGCCGTCAATGCGCCGGGACGATCGACTGCCCGAACTGCAGCGTGTCGCTCGTCGTGCACGGGGAGGGCAACACCCGGCGCGCGCGGTGCCACTACTGCAACTACACCTCGCGCGTGCCGCCGGCATGCCCGCTCTGCGCCGGGCCCTATCTCGAACAGGCCGGCTACGGCACGGAACGCGTCGAGGCGGAGGTGAAGAACGCCTGTCCCGGCGCACGCGTCGCGCGGCTGGATCGCGACGCCATCCGCAAGAGAGGCTCGCTCGCATCGATCCTCTCCCGCTTTCGCGACGGCGCGATCGACGTCCTCGTCGGCACCCAGATGATCGCGAAGGGCCACGACTTCCCGCGCGTCACGCTGGTCGGCGTGGTGTCCGCCGACGTCGGCCTCGGCCTCGCCGACTTCCGCGCGTCCGAACGCACGTTCCAGCTGCTGACGCAGGTCGCCGGCCGCGCCGGCCGCGGTGAACAGCCGGGCGAGGCGATCGTCCAGACACTGTATCCCGACCACTACAGCATCCAGCTCGCCTGCCGTCAGGATTTCCCCGCTTTTTACGAGCGCGAGATGCTGTTCCGTCGCGCCATGCGCTACCCCCCGACGATCTCGCTCGTGAACGCGGTCGTCCGATCGCGCACCTTCGCCGGCGCGATGGACGATGCCGCAGGGATAGTAGACACCCTGCGGCTTGCGGACCGCGGATTGCGGATTCTGGGACCCGCGCCGGCGCCGCTGGGAAAACTGCGGGGTGAATATCGCGCGCAGTTGCTGATCAAGGGGATGAACCGGAAAAAGATTCGAGAAGCGCTGCAGTCGGCGCTCGCCGCGCGCCCCGAGCTCCAGCGCCGCGTCGTCGTCGACGTGGATCCCCTCAGCGTTTTATGAGCTCGGACATCGTGATGGGAACCGGTGTGAAGCACAGGACGAACATCACGACGGCGAATGCCGCGAGCAGAAGGCGCGTTCGATCGATCGGAGCGTCCTCGTCGAACACGCGTGGATGCCGCGGGCCGAAG
>JAYVYV010000148.1:0-12176 GCA_043783985.1 Acidobacteriota bacterium
CGACATCTCGCGCCTGGTGCGCTCGTTCCCGGGGCTCTACGTCGAGTCGGTCGACGGCACCGACTTCTTCGCCAGCCTCAAGGTGATGCGCGAGGCGGCGGCCTACGTGCGCGCCCGCAAGGGCCCCGCGTTCGTCCACGCGCGCTGCATCCGCCCCTACTCGCACTCGCTGTCCGACGACGAAAAGCTGTACAAACCGCCGGCGGAGCGCGAGGCCGAGGCCAGGCGCGACCCGATTGTCCGTTTCGCCGAATATCTCCGGAAGAACAGCATCGCCACCGACGAGGAGCTCGCCGCGATGGCTGCCGACGTCGAGCGCGAAGTCAACGAGGCCGCGATCCAGGCGCTCGCCGCGCCGAAGCCGGCCAGGAACACCGCGCAGCTGTGGCTCTACTCGCCCGACGTCGATCCCTGTTCAGCCGCGTTCGAGACGGCGGCGCAGCCCGAAGGCAAGCCGGAGACGATGGTCTCGGCCATCAACCGCACGCTCAAGGACGAAATGGCGCGCGACCCGCGCATCGTCGTCTTCGGCGAGGACGTCGCCGACGCGAGCAAGAAGGACGCGCTGGCGGTGGTCTCGGGCAAGGGCGGCGTGTTCAAGCTGACCCACGGCCTGCAGCGGCTGTATGGCGACGACCGCGTCTTCAACGCGCCGCTCGCCGAGGCCGGCATCGTCGGGCGCGCGATCGGGATGGCGGCGCGCAAGCTCAAGCCGGTGGTCGAGATTCAGTTCTTCGACTACATCTGGCCGGCGATGATGCAGATTCGCGACGAGCTGACGATGATGCGGTATCGATCGGGGAACACCTGGTCGGCGCCGGTCGTGATACGCGTGCCGATCGGCGGGTACCTGCGGGGCGGGGGTCCGTACCACAGCCAGTCGGGCGAGAGCATCTTCGCGCACTGCCCCGGCATTCGCATCGCGTATCCGTCCACCGCGGTCGACGCGGCCGGGCTCTTGCGAACCGCGATTCGGTGCGACGACCCGGTCCTGTTCCTCGAGCACAAGCACCTCTACCGCCAGACCTACAACAAAGGCGAATACCCCGGCAAGGATTTCATGATCCCCTTCGGCAAGGCGAGCCTGCGCCGCGAAGGCGATCACGTGCTCGTCGTCACCTGGGGCGCGCTCGTCCAGCGATCGCTGCTCGCGGCCCAGCAGGCGGAGAAGGATCATTTCAGCGTCGCGGTGCTCGACCTGCGGACCATCGTGCCGTACGACTGGGATGCGATCGCCGCGCACGTGAAGCGGACCAACCGCGTCGTGATCGCGCACGAGGACCAGGTGATGTGCGGCTTCGGCGCCGAGCTCGCCGCGCGCATCGCCGGCGAGCTGTTCGAGCACCTCGATGCGCCGGTGAGGCGCGTCGGGGCGAAGAACGTGCCGGTCGCCTACAACCCCGACCTCGAGGAAGCGATCCTCCCGCAGTCGTCGGACGTCCTCAAAGCGATCCGCGAAACCGCTCGCTACTAACGTACGAAGAAGGAACCGCCGAGACCGCGAAGAACCTAGAGGTTCCGTGTTTTCTCTTTCTCTTTCCAAAGCCTTTTTCCGCGGTCTCTCCGGTCTCTGCGGTTCCCTCTTTTTCGTGATCGTGGTTTTCGCGCTCGCGCCAGAGGTGTTGCGATCCAGCGGCGCCGTTCCCGCCTACGTCGCGGGACAGTTTCGCGAGCCGGCCGGCTTTCAGCAGTCCGCGTCCGGCCAGTACTTCGTGTTCGACCGCCGCGCCCACACCGTGTTCGGCCTCGACGCGCAGCAGTCCAGCGCATGGGAAATCGTCCGGATCGGCGGCGAGCCCGGCCGCATTCTCGACCCGACGGCGTTCGCCGTCGAGCCCGCCGGGAGCTTCGTCGTGGCCGACGCCCCGAACAACCGGGAACGCGTGCAGATCTTCACGCCCGCCGGGTTTCGGATCGGCGGTTTTCTGCTGCCCGGGCGGCTGAAGGCGCGTGTGATGATCGGGAACACCGTGCTGAACGGCATCGGGTCGCTGCAGTACACGGGCACGTCCATCCTGATGTCGCTGCCGGAGACGGGCGCCCTCATCACCGAGTACGAGTTGAACGGCGGGGTGCACCGGACGATCGGGCGGCTGCGGCGGACGGGACACGAAGACGATCCGGATCTGCACCTCGCCCTCAACAGCGGGATCCCGCTCGTCGATCCGGCGGGCGGCTTCTTTTTCGTCTTCCAGACCGGCGAGCCGGTGTTCCAGAAGTACGACGCCGCGGGCCAGCTCGTGTTCGAGCGGCGCATCCAGGGACGCGAGATCGACGCGGTGGTCGCCGGCCTGCCGACGAAGTGGCCGACGCGACAGACGCTAGACGGCGAGCTGCCGCTGGTGACGCCCACGATCCGCACGGCGGCGGTCGACGGCGACGGCCAGCTCTGGATCGCGTTCACGGTTCCGTACACCTACGTGTTCGATCGCGAGGGCGACAGGGTGCGCACGGTCCAGTTTCGCGCGGCGGGCATCCTGACCCCGGGCAGCCTGTTCTTCGGCAAGAACCACCGCGTCCTCGTGACGCCTGGCCTCGTCGAGTTCCCGGCCCGAAAACCTTGACACGGCCCGGGGACTGAATGAACATTCATTCAGTCATGCCGTTGAACGCCGTCACCCGCCGATCCCGGCCGGGCAGCGCCGCCGCCGCCGACGCGCCGCCGGGCCCCAAGCGCGACGCCATCCTGCGCGCCGCCATCGACGTCTTCGCCGGGCGCGGCTTCTTCAACGCGCAGGTCGCCGACGTCGCACGCGCGGCCGGCGTCGCCGCCGGCACCGTGTACCTCTACTTCGAGAGCAAGGACGACCTGCTCGTCTCGATTTTCGAGCGGAGCATGCGCGAAGGGCTCGCCACCGGCCGCGCCGCCGTCGCCCACCTCCAGGATCCGCGCGAGCGGCTCCTGCGCCTGGCGCGCGCCCACCTCGCGCGCCTGGGCCACGACCGCAACCTCGCCATCGTCTTCCAGGTGGAGCTGCGGCAGTCGACGAAGTTCATGGAGCGGTTGTCCGCCACGCTGCTGCGCGATTACCTCGGGCTCATCCGGGAGGCGATTGCCGACGGCCAGCGCGAGGGACTCTTCCGGGCGGACGTCAAGGCCACCGCCGCGGCGAAAATGCTGTTCGGCGCGCTCGACGAGATGGCGACCAACTGGATCCTCAGCCGCCGCCGCTATTCACTCGAGGCCGACGCCGACGCCGTGGTCGATCTCTTCGTCAACGGCGCGCGGGCCAGGTAATGGTGGACACGATCCGATCGGTGGCGGTGCTCGGCGCGGGCACCATGGGCGCGCAGATCGCGGCGCACTTCGCGAACGCGGGCGTGCCGGTGGTGCTGCTCGACATCACCGCGGACATGGCGCGCGACGGGCTCAAGCGCGCACGCGCGCTCAGGCCCGATCCGTTCTTCACGGCGGACGCCGCGGCCCTCATCACCACCGGCGGCTTCGCCACCGACCTCGCGCTGATCTCGTCCACCGACTGGGTCCTCGAAGCGGTCGTCGAAGTGCTCGAGGTGAAGCGCGCGCTGCTCGCGAAGGTCGACGCCGTGCGGCGGCCCGGCGCGATCGTCTCGTCGAACACATCCGGCATCCCTCTCGCGACCCTGGCGGAAGGCCGCAGCGACGATTTCCGGACGCACTGGCTCGGGACCCATTTCTTCAACCCCCCGCGCTACCTGCGGCTGGTCGAGCTCATCCCCACGGCGGAGACCGATCCGGTGGTCACCGGGCGCGTGTCCCGCTTCGTGGATCACCGCCTCGGCAAGGGTGTGGTCATCGCGAAGGACACGCCGAACTTCATCGGCAATCACCTCGCGCTCTACGGCGTGATGGTCACGCTGCGGGCGCTCGAAAGCGGCCGCTTCACCGTCGAGGACATCGACGCGATCACCGGGCCGGCGCTCGGCCGTCCCAAGAGCGCCACCTTCCGGACGATGGACATCGCCGGCATCGACATCCTCGTACAGGTCGCGATGAACCTCGGCTTCGAGATGCCGGCGTTCGTGAAGGCCCTCGTCGAGAAAGGCTGGGTCGGCGAGAAGGCCGGCCAGGGCTTCTACAAGCGGACCAAGAGCGCGGGCGGCAGCGAGATCCAGACGCTCGATCCCGCGACGCTGACCTACCGCCCGCGGCAATCCGCGCGCTACGGATCGCTCGAGGCGGCGCGATCGATCGAGAACACGGGCGAGAGGATCAGGACGCTGCTGCTCGGAGACGACGAGGTCGGTGCCTTCCTGCGCGCGACGCTGGGTGAAACGCTGGTCTACACCGCCGCCGTGACGCCGGACATCGCCTATTCGATCGACGACGTGGACCGCGTGATGCGGTGGGGATTCGGGTGGGAGCTCGGCCCGTTCGAGATCATCGACGCGATCGGCATCCGCGAGCTGCTGGACGCGATCGGTTCGCCGGAGGAAGTTCCGCGCCTGTTCGCCGAACAGTTCGCTGCGGGACGCAACCGCTTCCGTGACGGCGCCGTCCCTCCGGCGGCGCCCGATCTCCAGATCCTGAAATCGGCGAGGGACCGGCAGCAGGTCGTGCGCAAGAACGCCGGCGCGAGCCTGGTCGACCTCGGCGACGGCGTGCTCGCCCTCGAGTTCCACGCCAAGATGAATGCGCTCGGCGGCGATCAGATCCAGATGATGCACGCCGGCGTGAAGGAGGCGACCGCGAACTTCGCGGCGCTGGTGGTCGGCAACGACGGCCCGAACTTCTCCGCCGGCGCGAACCTGATGCTGCTGCTCCTCGAGGCGCAGGAGGGCAACTGGGACGAGATCGACATGATGATCCGCGCGTTCCAGGGCGCCAACCAGGCGCTGCGGTTCGCCGACGTGCCGGTGATCGTCGCGCCGGCCGGCCTGACGCTCGGCGGCGGCTGCGAAATCGCGCTGCACGGCGACCGCGTGCAGGCGGCCGGCGAAAGCTACATCGGCCTGGTCGAGGTCGGCGTCGGGCTGATTCCCGGCGGCGGCGGCACGAAAGAGATGCTGGCGCGCGCGGTCGCGGGTCTGCCGCCGACCCACGGCGATCTGCTGCCGTTCGTGATGCGGGTCTTCGAAACAATCGGCTTCGCCAAGGTCTCGGCGAGCGCCGCCGACGCACGGCGCCTGGGCTTCCTGGACGAGGCCGACCGCGTGACGATGAATCGCGAGCGTCTGATGTCGGACGCGAAAGCCCACGCGCTCGAGCGTGTGCACGAGGGTTATCAGCGCCCGGCGGCGAGGACGAACATCATTGTGGGAGGCGACAGCGTGCTGGCGGCCTTGAAGCTCGGCATCCATCTCGCCTCACGCGCCGGTCGCATCACCGATCACGACGCCGTCGTCGGCCGCGCGCTCGCCAACGTCCTCGCGGGCGGCGCGCTTCCACATCAGACGCCGGTCGGCGAGCAGTACCTGCTCGACCTCGAGCGCGAAGCGTTTCTGAAGCTGTGCGGCGAGCGAAAGACGCTCGAACGCATCCAGCACACGCTCAAGACAGGAAAGCCTCTCAGAAATTGAGGATGTGAGGATTTGAGGATTTGAGGATCTTGGGAGCTGAGGATCTTGGGAGCTGAGGCTGAGGATTTGTGGATCTGATCGACCGCGGAAGTGGACCGCCGCTCGTGCTGATTCCGGCGCTGCAAGGCCGGTGGGAGTACCTGCGCCCGGCGGTTGATGCCCTGAGCGCGTCCTTTCGCGTGCTGACGTTTTCACTCGACGATGTGCGGGCCGACACCCGGGCGGACCCGCATGTCCGCCCGGGGCTGAACTCGTATGCCGACGCGGTCGCGTCGATGCTGACCGCGAAGGGGATCGAGCGGGCGACGATTTGCGGCGTCTCGTTCGGCGGCCTCATCGCCGTGCGATTCGCCGCCGCGTATCCGACGCGCTGCCAGACGTTGATTCTGGCGTCGACGCCGCGCCCGGCGCTGCGCCTCGCGCCGCGCCATCAGATATACGTACGCGCGCCCTGGCTCTTCGCCCCGATCTTTCTCGCCGAGACGCCGTTCCGCCTGCGCGCCGAGATCCGCGCGGCCCTGCCGGACGCCAGGACGCGCCGGCGCTTCTGGCTGCGCGTGCTGCGGACGCTCGTCAGCGCCCCCGTATCCATGTCGCGGATGGCCGCGCGGGCCAGGATGATTTCCACCGAGGACGTCGCGGCCGATTGCCCGCGCATCACCGCGCCGACGCTCGTCGTCACCGGCGAGCGCCACCTCGATCACGTCGTCCCGGTCGACGGATCGTCCGAGTACGCGCTCCTGATTCCGGACGCGCGCGCGGCGGTGCTCGAGCGCACGGGTCATCTCGGATCGATCACGCGGCCCGACGCCTTCGCCGCGATGATCCACGCCTTCACTCTCGATGTGGCGGCGGACCCGCGTGTCCGCCCAGCGCCGACACAGGGGGCGGCCCCTACAGGAGAATCGCCGCATGCCGCCGCGTGAGATCGCGGGGCCGGCCGGCCGCCTCGAGGCGCTGCTCGAAGAGCCGGCGGCCGCCGGGAGCGTGGGAGCAGACGGCCGCGTCAGCCCCGGCCACCCGGACGGGCTGCGCGCGGCGGTCGTGCTGGCGCACCCGCTCACCGAGCGGGGCGGCACGATGCATACGAAAGTCGTATATCAGGCGGCCAAGGCCCTGAGCCGCATCGGCTGCGCGGTGCTCCGCCTCAACTTTCGCGGCGCCGGTGCGAGCGACGGCACCTTCACGAACGGCCCTGGCGAGATCGACGATTACCGCGCCGCCCTCGATTACATGGCGGCGCAGTATCCCGGTGCGGCGCTCTGGGCCGCCGGCATGTCGTTCGGCGCGTGGGTCGCGCTCACGGTCGGGGCGGACGATCCGCGCGTGTCGGCGCTGATCGGCATCTGCCCGCCGGTCGCGCGCTACGATTTCAACGCCGTCGAGCGCAGCCCGAAGGCGAAATTTTTCATCCAGGGCGAGTTCGACGAGCTCTGCCCGTTGAAGGACATGCGCGCGTTCTACGCGCGCGCCGCGGAACCGAAAGATCTCGTCGTCATCGACGCCGCCGATCATCTGTTCGACGGGAAGGCCGCGGAGGTCGCAGACGCGCTGGAAGATTTGCTGGGGGATTGGCAGGCCTGAAGGCGTGCACGACGCATGCGTTGCGGGACATCCGGATCGCATGTGGTGCAGACCTCCGGGTCACGAGTAGTGCAGACCTGCAGGTCTGCGGGAAACCTTATGCATGAAGCTGTCATCGTTTCGGCTGTGAGAACCGCGTCGGGCAAGGCGCCCGGCGGCACGCTGCGAGGCACGCGTCCCGACGAGCTGGCGGCCGCGGTCATTGCCGAGGCACTCGGGCGTGCGCCCGGGATCGAACCCGGCGAGATCGACGACGTGATTCTCGGATGCGCGATGCCGGAGGCCGAACAGGGCATGAACGTCGCGCGCATCGCGAGCCTGCGCGCCGGCATTCCGGTCAGCGCGTCGGCCGTGACGGTGAACCGTTTCTGCTCGTCCGGCCTGCAGGCGATCGCCTACGCCGCGGAGCGCGTGATGTGCGGCTTCGCGTCGGCCATCATCGCCGGCGGCACCGAGTCGATGAGCCTCGTGCCGATGGGCGGCCACAAGATCGCGCCGAACCCGACGCTGATCGACCGCTACCCCGACGTCTACCTGTCCACCGGGCTCGTCGCCGAAAACCACGCGCGGGAGTCCGGAATCTCGCGCGCCGAGCAGGACGCCTTCGCCCTGCGCAGCCACCAGCGCGCGATCGCGGCGATCGACAGCGGACGGTTCGCCGAGGAAATCGTGCCGTTCACGGCCACGGTGATCGACGAGGTCCAGCTGAAGCCCGACTCCGGCGGTGGTGGCGTGGCGTTCGCTCCTCGCACGCGGCAGGTGCAGTTCGCGGTGGATGAAGGGCCGCGTCGCGACACGTCGGCCGAGGCGCTCGCCAAACTGCGTCCCGCGTTTCACGCCGCGGGCAGCGTCACGGCGGGCAATTCCTCGCAGACCAGCGACGGCGCGGCGGCCGTCATCGTCACCTCGGCCGAGAGAGCGCGGGCGGCCGGCCTGACGCCCATGGCCCGCTTCATCACGTTCGCGACGGCCGGCGTCGAGCCGGAACGCTTCGGCATCGGCCCGGTGCCAGCGATCCGGAAGGCGCTCAAGCTCGCCGGGCTCACGCTCGATCAGATCGATCTGATCGAGTTGAACGAGGCGTTCGCGGCCCAGGTGCTGGCCTGCCTGAAGGAGCTGCCGATCGACCCGAACCGTCTCAACGTCAACGGCGGCGCGATCGCGCTGGGCCACCCGCTCGGTTGCACCGGCGCCAAGCTGACGACGACGCTGCTGTACGAGATGAAGAGAAGAAACGCCCGCTACGGCATGGTGTCCATGTGCGTTGGTGGCGGGATGGGCGCCGCTGGTATCTTTGAAAGGGTCTGATTATGCCGACAACCACCGAGACCACGATTCTGCGCGGCGGCGAGTGGCTGATTCAGCCGTCCGACGCCGACTCCGTCTTCACGCCGGAGCGGCTCACGGACGAACACCGCCTGATCGGCCGGACCGCGCAGGAGTTCGTCAACAACGAGGTGCTGCCGAAGCTGGAGCAGCTCGAGCAGAAGGACTGGGGGCTCGCGCGCGACCTCATGAAGCTCGGCGGCAGCCTCGGCCTGCTCGGCGTCGACGTCCCCGAGGCGTACGGCGGCCTCGGCCTCGACAAGGCGACGTCCCTCGTCGTCAGCGAGAAACTGGCGCTGGCGGCCTCGTTCGGCGGAACGTTCGGCGCCCACGCGAATCTCACGATCGTTCCCCTGGTGCTGTTCGGCACCGAAGCGCAGAAGCAGAAATACCTGCCCAAGCTGCTGTCGGGCGAGGTCATCGGCGCGTACGGGCTGAGCGAAACCGGATCCGGATCCGACGCGCTCGGCGCGCGGACGAAGGCGACGCGGCAGGACGACGGCAGCTTCCTGCTCAACGGCGAGAAGATGTGGATCACCAACGGCGGCTTCGCCGACCTGTTCGTGATCTTCTGCAAGGTCGACGGTGACCAGTTCACGGCGCTGCTCGTCGAGCGCGAATGGGGCGTCAAGAGCGGCAAGGAAGAGCACAAGATGGGCCTGCACGGCTCGTCCACGACGGCGCTGATCTTCCAGGACGTGAAGGTGCCGGCGGACAACGTGCTGTCGGAGGTCGGGAAGGGACACAAGGTCGCGTTCAACGTCCTGAATTTCGCGCGCTTCAAGCTCGGCGCGATGTGCGGCGGCGGTGCGATCGGGGCGATCGGGGAAAGCGCGAAGTACGCGGCGGCCCGGCGTCAGTTCGGCCAGGCGATAGCCTCCTTTGGGGCCATCAAGCACAAGATCGGCGAGATGGTGGTGCGCACCTACGCGATCGAGAGTCTGTTGTACCGCACGGCCGGGCTCGTGGACGCGCGCATCGCGGCCACGCCGCACGACGCCACCGACGGATCCGCCGCGCTCGCCGCGTTCGAGGAATACGCCGTCGAAGCGTCGATCGCCAAGGTCGCCGGCAGCGAGACGCTCAACTACGTGCTCGACGAGAACATCCAGATTCACGGCGGCAACGGTTACGTCCACGACTACCCCGCGGAGCGGCATTTCCGCGACGCGCGCGTGAACCGCATCTTCGAAGGGACGAACGAGATCAACCGCCTGCTGATCCCGGGCATGCTGATCCGCCGCGCGCTCAAAGGCGACCTGCCGCTGATTCCCGCCGCCAAGGCGCTGCAGGAGGAGCTCCTCGGACCGCCGGCGATGCCCTCCGCCGCCGACGGCGACGCCGTGCTGGCCGACGAGCTGCGCGCGATCGCGTCGTTCAAGAAGACGGCGCTGATGGTGTTCGGCCTGGCGATGCAGACGTTCGGCACCAAGCTCACCGACGAGCAGGAAGTGTTGATGCACCTGGCCGACATCACGATCGACGTCTTCAGCGCGGAGAGCGCCGTGCTGCGCGCACAGGCCGCGTCCGCGGCGAAAGCGTCCCGCTCGGCGCTGCACGTCGACGCGGCGCGGGTGTTCGTCAACGACGCGGCGATGCGGATCGACGCCTCCGCGCGCCAGGCGCTGGCGGCGACGGTCGACGGCGACACCCTCCGCACGATGCTCGCGGCGCTGCGCCGCCTGCTGAAGGTGACGCCGATCAACACGGTGGCCGCTCGTCGGCGCCTCGCCGACGCGACGGTCGAGCGCGGGGGGTATCCGATTGCCTAGCAGCGGCTGTGTAGGCCGGGTCCTTTCGGACCCGGCTCGAGGCGGGTCTAAAAGACCCGCCCTGCGTCCGGCCGCTCGGGCAGGCCTCAATGCCTGCGCGACCTGTTTCGTGCTGTTCACGATCGCATGCAGCAGCAAGCCCCCTGAAGAGCCCAGGGACTATGCCAGCACGATCGCGGCGGAGCGGACGGCGAAGGACGTGGCGTTCGCCGCCGGCGACGATCCGATCCCGAAGGCCAAGCACGCCGAGTTCCTGCCGCTGGCCTACTTCCCGATCGACCCGGGCTACAACGCGCCCGGCGTGCTCAAACCGATCGACGACAAGACCATCGTCGAGATGCCGACCTCGACCGGCGCGAACCGGAAGATGCGCCGCGTCGGCTCGCTCGAGTTCACGCTCAAGGGGCAGCCGATGAAGCTGGTCGCGTTCAACGAGCTCGGCACCGATCCCGGCTCGCTGTTCGTCGCCTTCAGCGACCTGACCAGCGGCACCGAGACCTATGCCGCCGGGCGCTTCATGGATCTTGCGCGCAACGCCACCGGCCTCTACGAGGTCGACTTCAACCGCGCCTACATCCCGTACTGCTACTACAACCCGACCTACGAGTGCCCGTACCCGCCGCGGGAAAACCGGCTGCAGATTCCCATCCGCGCCGGCGAACGCATGAAGAAGTGAAAACAGAAAAGTGCCCCTCCGCGCCATCGTCTTCGACTTCGACGGCGTGATCGCCAACAGCGAGCCGCTCCACTTCCTCGGCTACCGCGACATCCTCGCCGAGGAAGGCGTCACGCTGACCGAGGCCGACTACTACGCGCGTTACCTGGGCTTCGACGACGTCGGCGCGTTCGAGGCGGTGGCGGCGCAGCACCGCCTGGCCTGGAGCGGCGCGCGGATCGCGGAGCTGGTCGCGCGCAAGGCGGTGCGGCTCGAGGCGCTCGAGCGCGACGTGTCGATCCTGTTCCCGGGCGCCGCCGACGCCATCCGGCGCGCTGCCGACGCGATGCCGATCGCGATCGCGTCCGGCGCCCGCGGCGAAGAAATACGCCGCGTGCTGGAACGTGAACGGCTGCTCTCCTGCTTCGCGGCGATCGTCGCCGCCGAGGACACGGCGGTCAGCAAGCCGGCGCCGGATCCGTATCTGCGCGCGCTGGCACTGCTGGCGCCCGCCGCCGGACCTAACCTGAGGGCCGGCGACTGCGTGGCCATCGAGGATTCGGTCTGGGGACTGGCATCCGCCCGCGCAGCGGGGCTGAGGACGGTGGGGGTGACCCAGACCTACGAAGCCTCCGCCCTGACCTCTGCCGACCTCGTGATCGGAAGCCTCAGCGCGCTGGACATCGACCAACTTGTCAAAGTCTGTGCCGGACAGACGAAATCCGGCTGAAGTATCCAAAGAATTGAATTCTCGCTAGTCTTCTGTTTTCAGATGTCTTTTCTCCCGTTCATAGGGCGTGGAACCAGCGATACTTTTCCATTCAGGACAGTAACCGTGTGGGGGAGTTGAGTTGAGGCTGGAGATCGGATCACGCTCCTCCACAACCTAATTCACAGAAGTTCTTCGGAATATCGAAGGTTCCGACGCTGGGAGGATCAGAATGAAAGCTCGACTTTGGCTCATCGCGGCCGTGATGTGCATTGCAACCACCGGCGTGGCGGCTGCGCAGACGCAGAGCGGCAATATCTCGGGGACGGTGCAGGACCAGCAGAGCGGCGTCCTGCCGGGTGTGGTCATCACCCTTGACGGTAATGGGCCTAGCCGATCGTTTGTCACCGAGGCGGGTGGGCAATATCGGTTCCTGAACCTCCCTCCCGGAACCTATAAGCTGACGGCAGCCCTTCAGGGCTTTCAGTCGGTCGTCCGTGACGGCATCGTCGTGACGGTCGGCCAGAGCGTGGCACTGACGCTCACGCTCGGGGTTGCGACCGTCGTCGAGTCCGTGACGGTCAGCGGCGAATCGCCCGTCATCGACACGAAAGCCATGGGCACGGCGACC
>JAYVYV010000149.1:0-4424 GCA_043783985.1 Acidobacteriota bacterium
CGCGGTGGGACCGCGACACCGCGGACCGCGTCGACCGCTATGTCGCTATCTCTCATTATGTTGCGGGCAGGATCCGCCGATACTATAATCGCGAGCCGATTGTGATTTATCCGCCCGTCGACACTGATTATTTCCGTCCCGACGCGTCCGCACCAGGACGGTTCGCGCTCGTCGTCTCGGCGCTGGTCCCCTACAAACGCATCGACCTGGCCATCAGCGCCTGCCGGCTGGCCGGGGTGCCGTTGACAATCGCCGGCGACGGTCCGGAGCGCGCGTCGCTCGAGCGGCTGGCGGGCCCAGACGTCCAGTTCCTCGGGCGGCGATCGGACGAAGAGATTCGCGGGCTGTACCGGGGCGCCGCGGTCACGCTGCTGCCCGGCGAAGAGGACTTCGGGATCGTCCCGCTCGAGGCGCAGGCCTGCGGACGGCCGGTGGTCGCCCTGGGCCGCGGCGGCGCGCTCGAAACGGTCGTCGCCGGAGAAACCGGGATCCTCGTGGACGACTCGACGCCGGAGGCGTTCGCCGACGGCATCGCGGCGGCGCTGAACCGCCGGTTCGACGCCGGCGCCATCCGGCGGCACGCGGAGCGCTTCAGCCGCGCCCGCTTCGCCGACGAGATGGCCGCGCAGATCGCGGATCCGGCCGCATGGTAAACCGCCACAACCGGCTGCTCGTCACGTTCCACGTCCTCACGGACGCCATGCTCGGCGTCACGGCGTTCATCCTCGCTTACGAGCTGCGCTTCCACAGCGGATTCATCAGCAACCTGATCCCGATCACGAAGGGCATGCCGCCGCTGCAGCAGTACATCAACGTGCTGCCTTTCGTCGCAGTGCTCGTGCCGCTGGGATTCCAGCTCCAGGGTCTGTACCGGCTGCGCCGCGGCCGCTCGCGCGTCGACGACTTCTTCGCGGTCTTCGTCGGCAGCATTCTCGCGGTGGTCTTCGGCATCGTCGCGACCTTGTACGTGGAGACGTATTTCGCGAGCAGCGCGGCGCGTCAGCGCGGCGCGTTCGAGGTCTCGCAGCCGGTGTGGGCGATCTTTCTCATGCTCAACGTGGCGCTCACGTTCGCGGCGCGCGAGCTGGTGCGCGAGCTGCTCGAGCGGCGGTGGCGCGCGGGCATCGGCCTGAAGCGGATTCTCATCGCCGGGTCGGGCGAGCTGGGACGCCTCGTCGCCGACAAGATCATCGAGCACCGCGAGCTCGGCTACCAGATCGTCGGCTTCGTCGACGACAAGGCGTCAGGCGATCATCTCGGCTACCGCGGCCTGCCCCTGCTCGGCACGATCGAGGAAGCCGCCGATATCGCGACGCGCGAAGCCGTGGATCACCTGTACGTCGCGCTGCCACCCGAACAGCACGTGCAGATGCTGCAGCTCATCGAGAGCACGAGCCGCGAATGCGTGGACGTGAAGGTCGTGCCCGACCTGCTGCAGGTGATCGCGCTTCGCGCCCGGCTCGAGGATCTCGACGGCGTTCCGGTCATCAACATCAACGACGTCCCGCTCCAGGGCTTCAACGCCATCGTCAAGCGCGCGATCGACGTGGCGATTTCCAGCCTCGCGCTCGTCGTGCTGTCGATTCCGCTCGGGGTGATCGCCGCGCTGATCCGGATGTCGTCGCGCGGCGACGTGTTCTACCGCCAGGAGCGCATGGGGCTCGACGGCAAGCCGTTCATGATCTACAAGTTCCGCTCGATGTACGACGACGCGGAGGCCGAGACAGGACCGGTGTTCGCGAGCGAGCAGGATCCGCGCCGGACGCCGCTCGGCAAGCTCCTCCGCCGATCGAACGTCGACGAGCTGCCGCAGCTCTGGAACGTGCTCCGCGGCGACATGTCGATCGTCGGCCCCCGCCCGGAGCGGCCGCTGTTCGTGGCGCAGTTCAAGGACAAGATCCCGCAGTACATGCTCCGCCACAAGGTGAAGGCCGGCATCACCGGCTGGGCGCAGGTGAACGGCTGGCGCGGCAACACCTCGATCGAGAAGCGCATCGAGTACGACCTGTATTACATCGAGAACTGGTCGGTCCGGCTCGATCTGAAGATCATGTGGCTCACGCTGCTCAGAGGTTTCTTCCACAAGCATGCCTACTAAGAAGCGCGTCGTCATCACCGGAGCCGCCGGCTTCATCGGCTCGCACCTCGCCGAAGCACTCCTCGATCGCGACTACTCGGTCATCGGCATCGACAACCTGCTGACGGGCGACACCGCGAACATCTCGCACCTGGCCAACCGCGACTTCTCGTTCATCAAGCACGACGTCACCAATTACATCTACGTCGACGGTCCAGTCGACTACGTGCTCCACTGGGCGAGCCCTGCCAGCCCGATCGACTACCTCGAGCTGCCGATCCCGACGCTGAAGGTCGGCGCGCTCGGCACGCACAAGGCGCTCGGCCTCGCGAAGGCCAAAGGCGCGCGCTTCGTCCTCGCCTCGACCTCCGAGGTCTACGGCGATCCGCTGGAGCACCCGCAGAAGGAAACCTACTGGGGCAACGTGAACCCGGTGGGGCCGCGCGGCGTCTACGACGAGGCCAAGCGCTTCGCCGAGGCGATGACGATGGCGTACCACCGCTACCACGGGCTCGACACGAAGATCGTCCGCATCTTCAACACGTACGGCCCGCGCATGCGCCTGAACGACGGGCGCGCCGTGCCGGCGTTCATGTCGCAGGTGCTGCGCAACCAGGACGTCACCGTCTTCGGCGACGGCTCGCAGACGCGCAGCTTCACCTATATCACGGATCTCGTCGACGGCATCATCAGGCTCATGCTCTCGTCGGAAAACGACCCGGTCAACATCGGCAATCCGGTCGAGATGACGATCAAGCAGATCGCCGAGACGATCATCGCGATGACCGGCTCGACGAGCAAGATCGTCTACCGGCCCCTGCCGACCGATGATCCGAAGCAGCGCCGGCCCGACATCACGCGCGCCCGCACGCTCCTCGGCTGGGAGCCGAAGGTGCAGCTCGAAGAAGGATTAATCAAGACGATCGAGTACTTCCGCACGAAAGTCGGGTAGGTTGGGGCGGGTCCGCGTCTCGCGTCGTCAATGCATCCGCCAGCCGGGCCGCGTGAAGGTTTTTCGATAACAGTGTAGGGCGTCTCGACAAATTCCTTAGGAATTCAAGGCGATGGATTTGGCATCCCCATTGCTCAGGCGTCTGGCATGGGTACAATCCTGCTCGTCATCCTCGTCCTGATGCTCCTCGGCGCCATCCCCACCTGGCCGCACAGCCGCAGCTGGGGCTACGGGCCGAGCGGCGGTCTCGGTCTGATCGTCATCATCCTGTTGATCCTGGTTCTGACCGGGAGGCTGTGACGTCGATCAAAGCGGCGCTGATCCCCGTAGCATTCGCGTTGGTGGTGTTCGACGGGCTGGCGGTGCAAGCCGGAGGACCGAAAGGTCCAAAGCACAGCCCCGCGCACGACGCTGCCGTGCAGAAATGCAGCGAAGCCTACGATGCGGCCGTGGCGGCGGCGCACACGCCGAATTCCCCGACCGGGAAAGCTCGCTTCCAGGCGATGCACGCCGCGTCGGAAGCGAAGAAGGCGTGCGTCGCCAAGACGCCGAAGTAAAGTGAGCGAGCGTCGGTTCACGCCGCGGCGCGGCCGACGCTCGAGCCAGCCTCACGGCTGAGAGAGGACCACGGCCGGCGCGGCGTCTACGTCCGCAACGACGCACTGAGCTTCCGCGTCAAAGTCGTTATCGTAGCGGCGAACACGCCGTCAACTCCGCCATCGTCACCACCCGGTTGTCCGCCCGATAGTGGACCGGAACGATGCGCTGCACGTCGAGCCGCCATCGCGCGCGGCTCGTTCTGGCCGGACTCGATCATCGCGACGTAATCCTTGAAATCGACGGCGATCACGGCATAGCCGCCGGTAATCAGGTACACGAGCAGGCGTCGCCGCGCCCGCGCCGCGCGAGCGGCGCGCGGCGGCCTTTCACAACTGCGAGCGAACCGCCCAGAGGTCGGGAAAGATCGCCCGTCCGGTGGTCTCGCGCAGATACGCGGCGCCCGTCGATCCTCCCGTGCCGTGTTTGGTGCCGATCGTCCGCTCGACCATTTTCACGTGGCGGTAGCGCCACTCCTGAAGCCCCTCGTCCAGATCAACCAGACGCTCGCACAGCTCCGCGTTCTTGGGATCCCGCCGATACACCTCGATGAGAATCCGCTGCACCTCCGCCGATGGCTCCACCGCGGACGTGACCGGCCGGGCGAGGTGGGCGGCCGGCACGTCGTAGCGCTCGCGTGAGAGGCAGCGGAGAAACGCGTCCCACAGCGTCGGCTCCCGGTATCGACGCTCCAGGGCGACGCGCGCGCGGCCTCCCTCCGGGAAGCGCTGGATGGCCTGCTCCGATTTCAGGCCGAGCAGGAACTCGACTTGACGGAACTGGTCGGATTGAAAACCG
>JAYVYV010000150.1:0-12021 GCA_043783985.1 Acidobacteriota bacterium
GAGATTCGCCGAATCAGTCGCGAACAGTCCGCTCCGCGCACCGTTACTTGTTGATCGGGATCATGATGTGCGCCCCCGGCGTACCGGGGAGCATCAGCCACGGCACTCCCTGGCCCTTCAGCGCCTCGTCGCGCTGGCTGCCCTCGGACACGCCGATCGACTCCGGCGTGGCGTTGGGCACCGACATCACCCACAGCAACTGGATCCGATCCTTCTTGCCGTACAGCCTGTAGGACATCGTCCCGAACGGCGTCGGCGTGATCGTGCCCGCTTTGGTCGCCTCGGCGACGGCGTCCTGAATCTCCTTGTCGGATTTCTTCTCCGCGCGCAGCTTCGCCTGAAGATCCCGGCGCGGCGCCGTCACCTTGTTGTAGCACCACGTGAAGCCGTCGTCGCCCCGCGGCATGCATTCGACGAAGTTCGTGCCCTGGCGGAGCACGTGGCGCGCGCCGGTGGCCTTGTCGTAGCTGAACACCGTCGCGCCCGCCCGCAGATCCTCGGGCAGCGGCAGCGTCGCCTGCGCGATCGGATCGGCGGCCTCGTCGGTGATCGTCGAGTTCTTCACGGCCGGGTTGATCGGAATCATGATGTGTGCGCCGGGCTGCCCCGGCAGCATCATCCACGGCAGTCCCTTGCCCTCGAGCGCCGCGTCGCGCTGGCTCGCCGTCGACACGCCGGCGGATTCAGGAGTCGCGTTGGGCAGCGCCATGACCCACAGCGTCTGGATGCGATCGCGCTTGTCGTAGGCACGATACGACATCATGCCGTTGGCCGGCGCCTTGAGCGTGCCCGCCTTGAGCGCCGCCGCGACGGCCTCCTGGATCTCCTTTTCGGACTTGTTTTCCGCCTTCAGCTTCGCCTCGAGATCGCGCCGCGGCCCGAGCGCCTTGTTGTAACAGCGCGTGAACCCGTCGTCCATGCGCGGCTGGCATTCGACGAAATTCGTCCCCTGGCGAAGGACGTTCCGCGCGCCGGTCGTCTTGTCGTACGTCACGACGGCGGCGCCCGCGCGCAGGTCGGCGGGCAGGATCTTCACCGCCTCGGCGATCGGATCGCCGGCCGGCGTCTGGGCGTGGACGACGGCGAGCGGGCTCGCGAAAACGACGGCGACCGCAAAACCGATGACGGTGTTCATGTCGCACTCCATTGGAAAACTCACATCAGCCGGCGTAGAGCAGGCTGTAGCCGTGCTCTTGCGCGCGCGTCACCGCCATGACGCCGGCGGAGACGAGACGGCTGTTCGGGATCAGGTTCGTCGACAGGTCCTTGTAGATCGCGTCGGCGGTCATGTTCATCGGCCCCGCCATCTGGGTCGCCAGGAAGTGCGTGGCCGTATCGCAGACCGCGAAGTACACGCCGCGCGTGGTCACCGCGTCGATCGTGTTCCCGAAGTTCGGGAGCGCGAGCGCGTATTCGGGCGAGTTGCGGTACACGTTCATCGTGGGCGCCTGCTTGGACTTCGGATCGGTGAAATTCAGCATCCCGCTCATCACTTTTCCGTACTTCGCCCACATCGCGTCGGTGAAGGCGAACGGCGTCGCGAAATGCCGCATGCAGACGACGATGGCGAGGTCGGCATCGCTGCTGCCCGCGTAGGTCGCCTTGTTGGCATTGAAGAGGTTGTTCGCGTAAAGGATCGCTTCGCCTGCGCCGCTGGGCGTCGCCGAATCGATGAAGATCCGGTGTTTCCCCGGGCGCTGGTTCAGCCAGGCGTCCTCGCTATGGGCGGCCGGCCGGAAGACGCCTGCCGCCTGCGCCTGCGCGGAGCGAGCGCCCAGCGCCGCGGCCGCTACCACCGAGCCTGCGCCGACGATCAACGCCCTCCGTGACCGGTTTTCATTTTCCATCGTCGTCTCCTGTGGGACGGATTATACCGCTCGGTCTTCGCGAATCCAGCCCGGCGTTCCCCGACGCCACTACTGGACCGGATCCGGCGACGCGGACCGCGTCGCCGTGTGGTTTAGAAGCTCAAATCCGCCACCCGCCGCCGGATGACGACCTGGACGGTCGTGGCCAGCGCGGTTCCCTTGGCCGTGATCGGAGCCGCCGCGGCGGCGCCGAGTACCTGGATCAGCGGGTTGCCGGCATCCAGATCGGCAAACTTGTTGTAATAGGTGGTGGTGGTCATTTCTCCCGCCGCCGCTCCGACGCCTCTGGTCGACACCGTGTAGCCGGCAATCTTCCCCTCGGCCTTGGCTTTCTTCATCGCCGGCAGCAGATCCGTCCTGATGTAATTCAGGTAGTCCTGGGTTTTTCCCGGCGCTGGACGGGACACCGTGGTTCTGCTCGCGATCGCGTCGCCCTGCGGAATCGCGAGATCATCGACGCGGTTGATGAGATACGTCCGCTGGACGTCGACACATTTGCGAATCTTCGCGCCGAGCCGTGCCGCCCCTTCCGCTCCGAGGGCACGGACCTGCACGGCGGGACCGTCCAGTGCCGCGAAGCTGGGATACGGCGTGAGGATGGTGTACTCGAACGAGTTGCCGATCGCGGTCTGCATGACCGTCCGCTGCGTGACCCCGCCTTTCTTCAGCGCGGGAATCACTTCATTCTTCTGCAGGTCCATCCATTCGTCGATCATGTCCGGCTTGATGCGGACGACGGTGACTTGGTAGCGCGTGGTGCCTGGAGCCGCGCCCGGCTGCTGTGCGAGGCCCAAGGTGGGCAGAAGCGACAACGTCAGGATTCCGGCGTGAACGACGGAGGGTTTCCCACAAAGAACTCGCATGGCGATCTCCCGTCTGCGTGGCCTGGAATGACCGGGGTGACGATATGGATCAGCCGGCTGCCTGTCAACGTTTCTCTGGAGTATGCTCGCCGGCATGACTGAGACGTTCTCCAGGCCCGCCGGGGGCATCGCGCTCGGCCTGGCGGCCGCGATGGCCATCGGCATGAGTGCCGTCGGGATGGCCGGCCAGTCGGCGAACGGCGCCGCGCCGGCCGGGCCTCCCGCCCTCTTCACCGATGCCCAGGCCGCGAGCGGCGAAGCGCAGTATCGGCAGTCGTGCGCCGGTTGTCACGGATCCGCGCTCACCGGCGGCACCGCGCCGGCGCTGACGGGTCCGGCGTTCGAGGCGAGCTGGAGCGATCCGCGCGTGACGCTCGCGGACATCTTCTTTCTCGCGCGGACGTCGATGCCGCCGCGCGCGTCGTCCTCGCTGTCGGCGCAGGAGCACGCGGCGGTGTTCGCCTACATCCTCAAGATGAACGGTTTTCCGTCGGGTCCGAACCCGCTGGCGGCGGCGTCCCAAGAGCTGGAAGCCGCGCATCTCCGGCCCGACGCCGCGCGCGCGCCCGCGCGGCCCGCGCCGCCCGCGTTCATTCCCGGCGCGCCCGGCGCGGTCCCTGCCACCACCGGACCGGATCAGGCGACGCTCACCGCGTCGGCGCGGTCGAGCGACTGGCTGTTCCACACGCACGATTACCGCGGCACCCGCTTCTCGCCGCTCCAGGAGATCAACACGACGACGGCGGGCGGCCTCGCGCCGGCGTGTCTGTTCCAGGTGGGCGAGCGCGACAACTTTCAGACCGGCCCGATTGTCTACAACGGCACGATGTACGTGACGACGATGGTCAGCACGATCGCGCTCGACGCCGCCACGTGCCGCGTGAAATGGCGCCATCGCTGGCAGACGCGCGACAACATGGGCTTCGAGCGTAATCGCGGCGTCGCGCTCAAGGACGGCCGGGTCCTTCGCGGGACCCCCGACGGCTACCTGATCGCGCTGAACGCCGATACCGGCGCGCTGCTGTGGGCGCGTCAGGTGGCGAAGCCCGCGGAGGGCGAGACCTTCAGCATGGCGCCGCTCGTCTTCGAGGATCTGGTGCTCATCGGGCCGGCCGGCAGCGAGAACAACCTGCACGGGTGGGTGGGCGCATTCCGCGCGTCTGACGGTTCGCCGGTCTGGCGCTTCAACACCGTGCCGACACCGGGCGAGCCGGGCTTCGAGACCTGGCAGAACCCGAAGGGGATTCCGATGGGCGGCGGCTCGGTGTGGACGGCCTTTGCGCTCGACACCGAGAACGGCGACCTGCACGTCGCCGTGACCAACCCGTCACCCGATCTGCCGGTGCACCTGCGCCAGGGAAGCAACCTCTACACCAATTCGATCGTCGTGCTCGACGTGCGCACGGGCAAGCTGCGCTGGCACCGACAGCTCGTGCCGAACGACTCGCACGACTGGGACGTCACGCACGCGACGCCGCTGGTCGACACGACGATCGACGGCTCACCCCGCCGGCTGGTGATGACGACGGGGAAGGACGGCATGCTGCGGGCGCTGGATCGCGCGACGCACGCCGTGCTCTACGAGACACCCGTCACGACGCGCGAGAACGCGGATACACCGGTGATCACCACGCCGTTGCGCGCGTGTCCGGGTGTGCTCGGCGGGAGCCAATGGAACGGCCCGGCGTTCAACCCCGGCGTGAACCTGCTGTTCGTGCCCGCCGTCGACTGGTGCGCGACCTTCTCGTCCTTCGAGCAGGTCAGGTACATACCGGGCAAGTTGTACATGGGCGGTAGAACGGATCTCGATCCGGTGGACCGGTCCCAGGGGTGGATGACCGCGGTTGACGCGTCCACCGGCGCGGTGAAATGGAAGTACCGCTCGCCCCGGCCGATGGTGGCGGCGGTGACGACGACCGGAGGCAATGTCGTGATGACCGGGGAGCTGACGGGCGACTTCGTCGTGTTCGACGCGCGCACGGGCGCCGTCCTCTACCGCTTCAACACCGGCGGCCCGGTTGGCGGCGGCGTCATCACCTACGCCGTGGGCGGCAGGCAGTACGTGGCGGTCGCATCGGGGAGCCCGTCGAACTTCTGGGTCGAACGCAATCCGGGCTCGCCCACGATCGTCGTCTTTGCGCTGCCGTCCGAATCCAGGCGTTGAATGACGACGGCATGCGGTGCGTGCTGCAGATCGGCAGCAGCCGGCGCGATCGCGAGGGCCGGGTCTTCTCGACGTACGAGGCGGTGATCCTCGTCGGTCGCCGCAGTGACGCCTGGCGGGTTCAGGCCGTATCGACAATAGGGACGTAACCATGCTGATGACGATCACGTTCTTCTGGGGATTCACCCTGGCTCAGACGCCGGCGCCGCTCCCCCGGCCGCCCGCGCCGCCTGCCACGTTCGTCGGCGGCGCGGAAATCGAATCCACCATGAAGGAGTCAATCGCCAAAAACACGCTCGACAAACGCGTCGCGCTGGCGCCCGGCGCTCGAGGGACGGTCAGAGTGGGCATCGTGCACCGGTCGACCCAGGAGCCGCGGGCGCTCATGCACGACGAGCTCACCGAGATCTATCAGATCATCGAAGGCTCCGGCACGCTCTTGACAGGTGGCGCGACGACGGAGTGTTCACCGGTCGCTGATCCGCCGAATCTCGGTCCGACGACGAGCTACTTCTGCACGATGAGCGGCGGCGTCAGCCAGAAGGTCACGGCGAAAGACGTGATCATCGTGCCCGCCGGCACGCCGCACAAGTTCAGCCAGCTGGACGGACCGATCTCATACGTGATTTACCGCTTCGAAACGCCTCAGGGAAAAGAAAAATGAAAACCGGAGTGGTGCGACTTTTTTCGGAGGGTGTCAGCCGGCGGGAAGCCATCGGACGCGTGGCGCGCGTGGGGGTTGGCACGTTGGCCGCGCTCAGAGGCGGACTCGCCGTCGCCGACGAGCAGTTCGGCGGCGCCAATCCGACTCCGCCGCCGGCGGATCCCCGTTTCCCGAAGCCGCCGACATGGGAGACGCGGCTGACAGAGGTCGCCCCGAACGTCTACGCGTACATTCAGGCCGGGGGGCCGGGACGAGACAACGCGAGCGTCGCCAACGCCGGGATCATCGTCGGCGACAAGGGCGTGGTCGTGATCGATACGCTGACGGCGCCGATGCACACCAAAGCGTTCATCGCGGCGATTCGTCGAGTGACCGACAAACCGTTCACGCAGGTGTTTCTCACCCATCACCACGGCGACCATACCAACGGCACGCAATATTTCGATGGCGCGGAAGTCCTCAGCCACCCCTATTGCCGCGACCAAATTCTCAAGGTCGCGCGGGCCGGCGGCCCCGCCGTCTGGGCGAAGCACGAAGGATGGGCGGACGGCACGGAGCCGCGGCGGATCGTGCCGCCCACGACGACGTTCGACGCCACGATGCGGTACCACTACGCGAAGACGGTCCTCGAGCTGTTTCCGATGGGGCCGGCTCATACGCATGGCGACATCGTGGCCTACCTGCCGCAGCACAAGGTCCTGTTTGCGGGCGACATCGGCTTCTTCTACGTCGCGCCCTGGTGTCAGAACGCGCACCCGAGCAAATGGATCGAGACCTGCGACATGATCCGCCGGATGGACGTGCAGACGATCGTCCCCGGCCACGGCCCGCTGGGCGGCCAGGCGCAGCTCGCCGACATGCGCGACTATCTCGTGCTGCTCAAGACCGAAACGAGAAAGCGGTACGACGCGAAGGTGACGGCGGGCGCCGCCGCGGCCGACATCCGCCTCGGCAAGTACGACAACTGGATCGGTCCGGAGCGAATCGTGCTGAACGTGCAGCGATTCTACGACGAGTTCAGTGGCGCGCTGACGCCGAACGTCAACACGGCCGGCATCCAGCGCGCGACCGAGGAATACAACGCGGCCAGAAAAGCGGCCTCGCGGTAGAGCTGCCTCCCCGACACGCCGCGCCCGTGCGAGATCTGCGCCGATGCCCCCGCGTGCTCGCGCCTTCGGGATACGCCGCTCTTTCGATAAGCTAGGCCCATGGCCCGCCCGGTCATCGCCCTGCTCACCGATTTCGGGACGCGCGACCACTACGCCGGCACCATGAAAGGCGTGGTGCTCGGACTCTGCGCCGACGTCACGCTCGTCGACATCACGCACGACGTCGCCGCGCACGACGTGCTCGGGGGGGCGCTCGAGCTGGCGGCGGCCTATCGGTATTTCCCCGCAGGCACGATCTTCCTCGTCGTCGTCGATCCGGGCGTGGGATCCGTCCGCCGCGGCATCGCGGCCGAGGCGGGCGACTTCAAGTTCGTGGCGCCCGACAACGGCGTGCTGACGGCGGTGCTCGACGAGCTCGCGCCGAAGCGGGTCGTCGAGCTGACGGAGCGGAAGTACGCCCGGCCGACGGTCAGCCGCACGTTCGAGGGGCGCGATCGCTTCGCCCCGGCGGCCGCGTGGATCGCCAAGGGGATCGACCTCGCCGCGCTGGGACGTTCCGCGGGCGCCATCCAGCGCCTCGACATCCCACGCGCCGCATCGGGCGGGGGATGCATCGACGGCCAGGTGCTGCGCGTGGATCGCTTCGGCAACCTGATCACGAACATCGATCGCAAGACCTTCGACACGCTCGCGGGCGGCCCGCTGGACATCCGCATCGGCGCCCATCAGGTCTCGCGCATGGTGACGACGTACGCGGACGCGTCGCCGGGCGAGGTCTGCGCGCTCTTCGGCAGCACCGACCATCTGGAGATCGCGGCCAACGGCGCCAACGCCGCCGAGGCGCTCGATCTGCGCCGCGGCGCGACCGTGCACGTCGCCTGCCGCGCGTGATAGGATTTCGCGTTTCTCTTGAGGCGGGTAGGCCAGACCACACATGATTGACTTCAGTCTGTCGGACGAACATCACCTGCTCGAGCAGTCGATCCGTGAATGGGGCGCGCGCGAGGTGTCGCCGTTCATCCACGACAACGACCGCGAGCATCATTTCGATCGCGATCGCATTCTCGGCGGCATGACGAAGCTGGGCCTCCTCGGCATCTCGATCCCGCAGGAATACGGCGGCGCCGGCATGGACTACATCGCGCTCGGCATCGCAAGCGAAGAGCTCGAGTATCTCGACACCTCGCTGCGCGTGATCATGTCGGTGCACGCCGGCCTGAACTGCCTGTCGCTGCTCGCGTGGGGCACCGAGGACCAGAAGCAGCGCTACCTGGTGCCGCAGGCGCAGGGCACGAAGATCTCGGGCTACGGCTTGACGGAGCCGGGCGCCGGCAGCGACGCCCGCGCGATTCAGACGACGGCGACGAAAAAGGGGGATACCTACATCCTCAACGGCGAAAAGACCTGGATCTCGCTGGCCAACGTCGCCGATCACTTCCTCGTTATCGCCTGGACCGACCTCGAGAAGAAAAAGACGGGCGATCCCTCCGGTATGACCGCCTTCATCGTCGAGCGGACGTTCAAGGGCTTCTCGAGCGGCGCGATGAAGGAAAAATGGGGCATCCTCGCCGGCGACACCGGTTTCTTCAAGCTGGACGAGGTCGAGGTGCCGGAAGAGAACATCGTGGGCCGCCCGGGCGAGGGCTTCAAGATCGCGATGTTCTCGCTCGACCAGGGACGCTACACCGTGGCCGCGGGCGCCACGGGGCTGGTCCGCGCGTGCCGTGACGCCAGCGTGAAATACGCGAAGGAGCGGAAGACGTTCGGCGTCGAGATCGGCCAGCACCAGCTCGTGAAGGAAATGATCGCGGCGATGGAATCGGATTATCAGTCGGCGCGCCTCCTGTGGCTGCGATCCGGCTGGATGAAGAACCACGGCGTGCGCAACACGCGCGAGACCGGCCTCGCCAAATGGTTTGCCACCGTGGCATCCGAGAAGGCTGCCAGCGACGCCGTCCAGATCCACGGCGCCAACGGCTACTCGGACGAGTATCCGGTGGGGCGCTTCTACCGGAACTGCAAAGCCGCGGTCATCTACGAAGGCACGCGCGAGATTCACAAGCTCATGCAGGCCGACTATCTGCTCGGCTATCGAACCGACAGGCCCACACGGTGTGAGCTGCCGGCGTATGGCGAAAAGGCCAAGTAGTGGATTCAGATCTTTCGCTCGAGTTTCTCCGCGTCGTCGAACAGGCCGCCATTGCCTGCGGGCACACGATGGGGCAGGGCGACCGACACAAGTCCGACCAGGTCGCCGTCGAAGCGATGCGCGAGGTCATGGACACGGTGCCGATCGACGGGACCATCGTCATCGGCGAAGGCGAGCGCGACGAAGCGCCGATGCTCTACATCGGCGAAAAGGTCGGCCTGGTCAATGCCAAGAACCTCGTCGGTCCCCGGCCGGCGCTCGACGAAGTGGACATCGCGGTCGATCCGCTCGAGGGCACGAACCTGTGCGCGACCGGCGCCCCCAACGCGATCGCCGTCCTCGCGGCGTCCAACAGGGGCGGGCTCCTCCATGCGCCCGATCTCTACATGGAAAAGCTCGTCGTCGGGCCGAGCTCCAAGGACAAGGTGAGCCTCGACGCGCCGGTGCACGAGAACCTGAAGGCGATCGCGTCGTGTCTCGGGCGCCGCGTCGAGGATCTCGTGGTCGTCGTCCTCGAGCGCGAGCGTCACGAAAAACTGATCAGCGACATCCGCGCGACCGGCGCGCGCATCCGGCTGATCGGCGACGGCGATCTCTCGGCCGGCATCGCCGCCGCGGTCGTCGGATCCGGCGTGCACGCGGTGATGGGCACCGGGGGCGCGCCCGAAGGGGTGCTCACGGCGGCGGCGATGCGGTGCCTGAACGGCGAGATCTTCGCGCGCCTGGTCGTCAGCACGCCGGAGCACGAGGAGCGCTGCCGCGCGATGGGCATCACCGACTTCAAGAAGGTGTACCGCTCGAAGGATCTCGCGCCGGGCCGGGACATCATCTTCGCGGCGACCGGCGTCACCGACGGCACGCTGATGCGCGGCGTGCGGTTCTTCGGCGACGGCACGCGCACGAGCTCGGTGATCATGCAGAACCGTCCGCACCGGATCCGGTTCATCGACAGCATCCACGTGCGGCCGGACACCAACGTCAAGATCCAGTTCTAGATGCCGGCACGGTGACCGCACCCGCGTCCGCCCCGTGGCGCCGGAACGTCTTCGCCGTCACCGCCGCATCGTTCATGGGCTATACCGGCTTCACGCTGGTGATGCCGTTCCTGCCGCTGTTCATCGGCCAGCTCGGGGTCACCGACGTCGGCGCGATCTCGATGTGGACCGGGCTGTGCCTGGGGATCACGCCCGCGCTGACGGCGTTGCTCGCGCCGGCGTGGGGACGGCTCGGCGATCGCTTCGGCCGGAAGATCATGGTCGAGCGGTCACTGATCAGCTTCGTGGTCCTGTTTGCGGCGATGGCGTTCGTGACCAGCGTCTGGCAGGTATTGGCGCTGCGCGCGATCCAGGGATTGTTCGCGGGCTACGGGTCGCTGTCGGTGGCGATGGCGGCGGAGTCGGCGCCCCGCGATCGGATGCCGAACGCCATTGGGGCGGTGCAGACGGCGCAGCGGATCGGTCCAGGCGTCGGGCCGGTGATCGGCGGCCTGCTGGCGAGCCTCGTCGGTCTCAGGCAGGCCTTTGTCGCGACGGCGCTGTTCTATTTCATCGCGCTGGTGATCGTGTACGTCATGTACGACGATCGCGCGACGCACGCGCCGCCGGCCGACGCGGCCGAGACCGGGCGCGTGACGTTCCGGAACGTGCTGGCGTTCCGCAACTTCCTCCTGATGATGAGCGTGATCTTCGGTCTGCAGTTCGTCGACCGCAGCTTTGGCCCGGTCCTGCCGCTGTACGTCGAGCAGATGGGCGTCACGCACGCCAACGTGGCGCTCGTTTCGGGCGCGCTCTTCTCGATCATGGCCTTCACCGGCGCGCTCGGCCATCATTTCTGCGGCAAGCTGCTCCGGCGCCACGCGAGCCGCGGCGTCATCGCCGGCGGCGCGGCGGTAGCGGCGGTTGGAGCGGGCCTCTTCGCCGTGTCGGGGAATTTCTGGATCATGTCGGCGGCGTCGGTGCTGCTGGGGTTGGGGATCGGCGCGGCGATGACTGCCAGCTACAGCGCGGCCGGCGCGGTGATCCCGCGCCGCGCGCACGGCGCAGGCTTCGGCGTGCTGACGAGCGCGTCGCTCGTCGGCATGGCCAGTAGCCCGTTCATCGCCGGCTTCGTCGGAGGCGCCTCGATCCGGATCGTGTTCGTCGTGGATCTGGCTTTGATGGCCCTCCTCGCGATCGTCGTGCGGAAGACGATGATGACGGACTGACAATCGACGACGTTCGTGGTTCGACGTTCGTGGTTCGTCGTTCGCGGTTCGACGTTCGTGGTTCGTCGTTCGCGGTTCGTCGTTCGCGGTTCGTCGTTCGTGGTTCGTCGTTCCGAACGGCCCGTCGCGCCGAGAACGTCGAACGTCGAACGTCGAACGTCGAACGTCGAACGTCGAAACGCCGAACGACGGATAATAGGAAGTGATGCGTCGCGTGTTCGTCGATCCGGAGTCGCCCCAGCGCGACGCGATTCAGGAAGCAGCCAAGTGGATTCTCAACGGCGGCGTCGTGGCGCTGCCGACCGACACGCTCTACGGCCTGGCCGCCGATCCGTTTTCGGCCGCCGCGGTCGCGCGGGTGTTCGAGGTGAAGGGGCGCGCCGCCCAGCGGGCGCTGCCGTTGATCGCGGCAGACGCCGCGCAGGTGTCGCTGCATCTGGGCCGGCTGACGCCGGCGGGACAACGGCTCGCGGAGCGGTTCTGGCCGGGACCGCTGACGCTCTTGATCGCCGCGCCGCGGGCGCTGGCGGCCGACGTCACCGGCGGCACGGGAAAAGTCGGCGTCCGCGTGCCCGCCGACGCCGTCGCACGCGCGATCTGCGCGGAGGCGGGGCGGCCCATCACCGCGACGAGCGCCAACGTCAGCGGCGAGACGCCGACCGCCGATCCGGATGAGGTCGAACGGGTGCTCGGCGATCGCATCGACCTGCTGATTGACACGGGGAGGACGCGCGGCGGCGCCGCCTCGACGATTGTGGACGCGACCGGCGCCGGCCCGGTGCTCGTGCGCGCCGGCGCCGTTTCATGGGAAGAGATTCAGGAATGGCTGCACACCGCTCAGGCGCACCCACCCGCGCGATAGGACGATCGGAGCGGGCGGCGCTGGTCGGCCTGATCACCGGTCGCGCGCGCAAGCTCGACGCGGAACGATCGCTCGATGAGCTCGCCGGGCTCGCACAAGCCGCCGGAGCGGAGGTCGTGCTGCGCGTCCTGCAGGAGCG
>JAYVYV010000151.1:0-12014 GCA_043783985.1 Acidobacteriota bacterium
CTCCAGCTTCGCGATCAGGGGCACGTGGGCGGCGTCGGCCTCCGTCGTGATGCGGCGCGCCTCCTGTACGTCGGCGGCCGTCTGCACGAAGCTGAGCGCCACCATATCCACGCCGAGCGAGAGACCGAATTTCAGATCCTCGACGTCCTTCGGCGTGATCGCGGACGTCGGCAGCGGCACCCCGGGCGCGTTGATCCCCTTGTGCTCGCCGATCTCGCCGCCTTCCACGACTGTCGCCTGAATCTCGGTCCCATTCGTGGCCTCGACGCGCAGCTCGACGCGGCCGTCCGCCAGCAGCAGGCGATCCCCGGGCCGCACGCCGCGCGCCAGCCCGTCGAACGTGGTGTACAGCCGGCCGGGTCCGCCGGCGAGGTCGCCGGTGGCGATCGTGACGCTGTCGCCAGCCGCGAGCGCGATCGGCCGTCCGCCCGCGAGCCGGCCGGTGCGAATCTTCGGGCCGCCGAGATCCTGGAGAATGGCCACCTCGCAGCGGCTGCGCGTCGACGCCGCCCGCACGCGCGCGAACGTGGCTGCCTGCGAAGCGTGCGTGCCGTGCGAGAAGTTCAGGCGGAAAATGTCGGTGCCCGCCGCGATCAATGAGTCGAGCATGGTCTCGGAGTCGCTCGCCGGACCGACCGTGGCGATGATTTTCGTGTGCCGCATCTCGTCCTAGTGTCGCGTCTCGGAAGTTGGTTGAGCACCGAGGGCGGCGAGGCGCCTGGATGGCAAGGCGCGAAGAGCGAGTATATCGGGAATATATGAGCGATGAGCAACGCCGCCAGCCGGGATGCATCGACGGTCGAATGCCGACCAACTTCTGGGACACGACACTAAAATAGCGCGATGGGTCGGATCGTGCCGGATGCGATCGAGCGGTATCTCGCGGAACTCAACCGCGCGGGCGACCCCGTGCTCGACGACATCGCCCGCGGCAACGCGACGCGCGGGCTGCCCCTCGTGGACGCCGAGGTCGGCGCGCTGCTGCGCGTCCTGGCCACGTCCATCAGGGCGTCGCGCATCCTCGAGATCGGCACGGCGATCGGCTACTCGGGCATCTGGCTCGCGCGGGCGCTGCCCGCCGGCGGGATGCTCGTCACGATGGAGTTCGACGAGGATCGCGCGCGCGAGGCGCGCGCGAATTTCGAGCGCGCCGGGCTCTCCGATCGCGTCAGCGTGGTGGTCGGCGACGCGCAGTTGAAGATCGCGAAGGTCTCGGGGCCGTTCGATCTCATTTTCCAGGACGGGGACAAGACGCTCTACGCGCCGCTCCTCGATCGCCTCGTGGCGCTGCTGCGCCCGGGCGGACTGCTGATCACCGATAATGTGCTGTGGGACGGCGAGGTCGTCCCCGGGTTCGCCGCCACCCCTCACCACGAGGCGGTCGAGACACGCGCCATCGTGGAGTACAACCGGCGCGTCGCGGCTCACCGCGATCTGCTCACGAGCATCGTCCCGCTGCGCGACGGGGTGTCGATTTCGGTGAAACGGTCCGAAGGAAACGCATGACCATCGAATCCTGGCTGCAGGCCGCCGTCGCCGACGCGGAGCGGCGCGGTCTCCCCGAGCTGAAGCCGATTCTCGAGACGCTCGCGCGCGCGACGAAGGCGCTGCGCGCCGCCGACTTCAACGACGACGCGTCGGGACTGCAACGCGACGTCGGCCATCCGCAATGACAGGTCCGCGCCGATGATGACCATCGAGCAGTTCGGCCGCCGTCTGCGCGCGCGTGAGCTCACCGCCGTCCGCGTGACGGACGAATGCCTGCGGCGGATCGAAGCCGACAATCCCCGGCTGAACGCGTTCATCACCGTGATGGCCGACGAAGCCATGCGTCAGGCGCGCGAAGCCGACCAGGAGCTCGCCGCCGGCAACGACCGCGGGCCGCTGCACGGCGTACCGATCTCGATCAAGGATCTGTTCGACGTCCGCGGCGTGCCGACGACCGCGGCGTCCCGCGTACGCGAAGGCCACGTCGCGCAGCGCGATGCGACGGCCATCGCGCATCTCCGCCAGGCGGGCGCGGTCTTCATCGGCAAGACCAACCTCCATGAATTCGCGTTCGGGACGACGAACGAGGACTCGGCATTCGGGCCCGCGCGCAACCCGCACGATCCCTCGCGCTCACCCGGGGGCTCGAGCGGAGGATCCGCGGTCAGCGTCGCGGCCGGCATGGCGCTGGCGACGGTCGGCACCGACACCGGCGGTTCCATCCGCATCCCCGCCGCCGCCTGCGGCATCGTCGGGCTCAAACCGTCGCTCGGGGAGGTGTCGATCGACGGCGTGGTACCGCTGTCGCGCACGATGGACCACGTCGGTCCGCTGGCGCAGAGCGTGACCGACGCGTTTCTCGTGTATCACGCGCTGATGGGGGATGCCGACGCCAGGCCGCCGGCCCCGATGCCGATTCACGGCCTGCGGCTCGCCGTGCCGCGGAAATACTTCTGCGATCTGCTGGACGACGACGTGCGCGCGCGGTTCGAAGAGGCGCTCGAGAGGCTGCGCGCTGCCGGCGCGCACATCGACGAGATCGAGATCCGCCACACGTCCGAGATTGCGCCCGTGTATCTGCACATCGTGCTCGGCGACGCCGCCGCATATCACGCGCCGACGCTCGAGACCATGCCCGACCGATATACGCCGCCGGTGCGGATTCGACTGGAGATGGGACGTTACGTGCTGGCGGAGGACTACGTGCGAGCGCTGGCGGGGCGCGAGCGGCTCACGCGCGAGGTGGACGCCGCGCTGGCGCAGCACGACGCGCTGATCCTGCCGTCGCTGCCGATACCCGCGCCGCCGATTGGCGCGAATACAGTCCAGATCGGAGGAACGGCCGAGCCGGTACGCAATCTCATGCTTCGACTGACCCAGCCGTTCAACCTCACCGGGCATCCGGCGATTGCAGTACCCGCCGGTCAGAGCGCGGATCGGCTGCCGTGCTCGGTGCAGCTTGTTGGTCGGCGCATGCAGACAAACACGCTGTTGCGCGTGGCCCTAGCGTGCGAAACCCTGATCAGCGGCAGCGCGAGAAATCTGAAGTCTGAAGTCTGAAGTCTGAAATCTGAAATCTGAAATTCTTCAGACGCCCCTTCCCCGTTCAGGCATCGGCGGCTGAGGCTCGGGCACCGGAATGTCGGGCGGCGGTACCGGCTTGATGTCCGGCGGCGGCGAATCGATGGGGTCGATGGGCCGCGGAAAGTCAGGCTGGGGGGGCTGCTCTATCATGCGCGGAGGATCTGCAACAAGCCTGCCGGTGTCATTCGGATTTCAGAGTTCAGCGTTCAGATTTCAGATTGCGATTACCGTTCAAATTGCAATTACACATCGAGGCCGATCGCGCGCATGAGTGCCAGCGCGTTGCTGTGCTCGACCACGCCCGGACGCATGCGGTAGTCGAAGATCATCTTCCCGTCCTCCAGCCGATCCTCGAAATGCATGTTGACGGCGCCGGCGTCGAGCCGCGCCGGCAGCTCGGTCAGCGCCAGGTCGTGCGTGGTGACGAGGCCGATGGCGCCCAAGCCGGCCAGCGCGCGCACGATTCCTTCGGCGCCGATGCGCCGATCGTGCGAGTTGGTCCCGTGGAGAATCTCGTCGAGCAGGAAGAGCAAAGGCACGGGACCGCGCGCGGCGTCCGCGATGACGCGGATGCGCAGGATTTCCGCGAAGAAGCGCGAGTGACCCGCCAGCAGCGAATCCTCGATGCGCAGCGTGGCGCCGACCACGAGCGCCGAGATCCGCAGGCGCCGTGCCGTCACCGGCGCGCCGGCGAGGGCGAGCACGACGCTGACGCCGACCGACCGCAGCAGCGTGCTCTTCCCCGACATGTTCGAGCCGCTGACGATGATCACCCGCGGTCCGCTGCCGCCGAGGCGGACGTCGTTTCTCACGCCAACGGTCGCGGCGATCAGCGGATGGCCGAGACCGTCGGCTTCGTAGAGCGGCCCTTCGTCGGCCAGCTCGGGGAACGGATCCTCGGGCCGCTCGTACGCGAAGGTCGCGAGCGCCGCGAGCGCCTCCACGTCTCCCACCGCCCGCAGCCACTCGGCGACCGCCGGGCCGTACGCCGCGTGCCATCGATCGATGGCGATCGCCAGCTGCTGGCGCAGCAGCAGGATGACGGCGATCGGCGCGAACAGCATGTTGTGCGTCGAGTCGAGCCACGAGACCAGCGCGCGGAGCTGCGCGATGCGCCTGGAAGGGGGCACGCCGTCCGTCAGCAGCGATTGATGCAGCGCGATCAGGCGCGGCGAGCTGAACCGTTCGGACTCGATACGCGCGAGCAGGCCGGCCAGCAGACCGAGGTCGCGTTCGGGCGTGTCGATGCCGTGCAGCACCGTGTGAAAGGGCCGCCGCCAGAGGGCGGCGAAGCCGATCTCCAGGGCCAGCCAGCCGAACAGCCATTCCGGCGCGATGACGTCGCGGTACACGACGACGGCGAGCGCGATGGTGACGAGCGCGCATGCGGCCAGCGCCACTCTCAACGCGGGCGCGAACCGCACCGGGGGCGACGCGGCCCACGCCGCGAGCAGGCCGGTGCGGCCGACCGGCGACTCCAGCGCGAGCACGGCGACGTCCTCCTTGAAATCGAGCATCGGGCGCAGCTCGGCTATCGCCGCCTGGCGCGCGCGCACCTCGGGCAGCGGCGCGGGCGCGCGGAGCCAGTCGGCCAGCGTCAGCTCGCCGATCTCCGTGCGCGTCGTGTTCAGCAACTCGAAGAGCGATGCCGGGCCGAACAGATCCAGATCGCGCGCGTTGGGATGTCCCTCGAGGAACGCCGCGCCGCCGCGCCCGCTTCCCGCCCACCGGCCGTTCAACCGATCGAGACCGCGAAGGTAGACGCGCTCGGCGGCGCTGGCGCGCTCGAAGGTCTGCAACCGCCTCGCGTGCATCACCGCGAGGACGCCGAACGCCAGCCAGGCGCCCACCGGCCACGCGGGAGCGATCGACGCGCGCACGAACGCCATCCACAGCAGGACGGCGCCGGCTCCCGCGATCAACAGACGGAAGTTCGAGATGATGAAGTTGACGCGGTCGAGCGCGGCGATCCGCCCGCGCCAGGCGGCCAGACGACGTTCATATTCCGCGCGGGAATCGGTCACCGGGTTCTGTGCAGGACTTGGGGCTGCGGCCTGAGGGGTCATGTGGCGTCCGGCTTCAGCCCGACGTGTGTGAGTGTAGTGCAGGCCGTCAGGCCTGCCCGAGCAGCGCTTTCGCCAGGGTGACGTAATGGCCTGCCGCGGCCGTCAGCTCCGCGATCGACACGGACTCGTCGGCGGTGTGCGCCGCGTGGATCGAGCCGGGGCCGAAGAGCAACGGCTCTCCCCAGGCGGGCAGGAACGGGATGTCCGTCGTGTACGGAAACACCGCGGTGTCGAACCCCGGCACGGTCTTCAGGCGGATGGGCGGCACCTCGAGGACGTGTTCGATCGACACGCGGCGCTCGAGCGGCGCGACGGCCCTCCGTACGTCCGCCGCATCGCTCGTCGTCCTGAACATGACTTCCGCCTCCGCCGACGGCGGCACGACATTGGGCGCGACGCCACCGCTAATCAGGCCGACGGTGTAGTGCGTCTGGCCGAGCACCGAATCAGAAGGTAAAGCGATCGCGCGCAGCTCGACGAGCGCGTCGATCAGCTTGTCGATCGCCGACTCGCCGAGCTCCGGAAACGACGAGTGCGCCGCGCGGCCGCTCGCACGCAGCTTGAGCCGGAGGATGCCACGCGTCGCGAGGCCCAGGCGGTTGTCCGTCGGCTCGCCGTTGATCAGGAAACGACCGCCGGTGCCGCGGGCGGCGCCGTTGGCGACCCGCGCGCCGTCGCTCCCGCGCTCCTCGCCGACGACGAACACGAGGCCGACCCGCGATTCGCCCTCACGCCGCAGCTGCTCGGCGGCCGACACCTGCGCGGCGAGAATGCCCTTCGCGTCGCATGATCCGCGGCCAAACAGGCGATCGCCTTCGACGCGGCTCGGAAAGAACGACGGCACGCAGTCGAAATGTGTGGAGAAGGTCACCGCTGGGCTGAAGCCCTGCGCCACGTCGCGCCCGCCTTGCGTCCCCTGGTCCTCGCCCGGCAACACGTGGCCTCCGCCATGCGACACGCCGCCGTTCGCGATCACGTTGAACCGCGTGTCGTCGACGCGCTGCTCTTCCACCGGCCAGCCGCGTCCGCGCAGGTAGTCGGCCAGCCATCGACCGCAGTCGCCCTCGCGGCCTGTCGTGGAATCGATGTCGACCAGCGCGCGCGTCAACCCGACGATATCAACCGCTTCCAGCGTCACACTGCAATCCTGCACGCGGCGTCGAACGCAGATCTCGCAGAGCAAGATTCTCTGATTACCGAATCCATGCTTCGAGCTCCGTGCGGGTGTCGGTGCGCGAGTCGCGGTACTTGACGATGACCGGCGTGGCGAGCGCCAGCCCCCACTCGACGCCCTTGCCGGAGGTCACCGCGCGCGCCCCCGGCACGACGACGGCGCCTTCCGGGATGACGAGCGGACGATCCGCGGTCGGCCTGATGATCGTGCCCTTGACCAGATCGTAGACGGGCGTGGAGCCCGTGAGCACCGTGCCCGCCGCGATGACCGCGCGCGACCTGATAATCGCCCCTTCGTAGATCCCGGTGTTTCCGCCCACGAGCACGTCGTCCTCGATGATGACGGGGAACGCGCCGACCGGTTCGATGACGCCGCCGATCTGCGCAGCGGCGCTCACGTGCACGCGGGCGCCGACCTGCGCGCACGAGCCGATCAGCGCGTGCGAGTCGATCATCGATCCCTCGCCGACATACGCGCCGATGTTCACGTACATCGGCGGCATGCAGATGACGCCGCGCGCGAGATACGCGCCGTCGCGAATGGCCGATCCCCCCGGCGCGATGCGCACGCCGGCCGCGAGGCCCGGCTTCTTCAGCGGGAGCGTGTCCTTGTCGTAGAACGGCAGCTTGCCGTGGTCCATCGACGCGTCGACGATGTCGCCGAATTTGAAGCCGAGGAGGATGCCTTGCTTCACCCAGAGGTTGACTCGCCAGCCGATCGGGCTCGACGCGTCGGGCTCGGCGGCGCGCACCTCGCCCGACGACAGCGCCTCGCGCAACCGGCCGAACAGCGTACGCGCGGTGTCGCGGTCGGCCGATCCGCCCGCGGCCACGAGGTCGTTGATGTCTGTTTCGAGCATCAGACGAGCGCGCCTTTCAGCAGCCCGAGCGCCTTCAGGACGCTGCCAATCCTCTCCCTCGACGCGGCCGTGGGCGAGACCATCGGCAGGCGGAAGGTTTCGTCGACCAGCCCCATCGCCGCCATCGCGGCCTTCACCGGTTGCGGGTTCGATTCGACGAAATTGATCGCCATCAGCGGCAGGATCCGCGCGTGGACCGCGCGCGCGGCGGCGAAGTCGTTGCGCTCCGCGGCCTCCACCATCCGCACCATCTCGGCCGGAATCTCGTTCGCCGCCACCGAGATGATGCCGTGACCGCCCACCGCCATCAGCGGCAGCGTCAGCGCATCGTCTCCCGACAGCACGAGGAAACCGGACGGGGTCGCGCCGACGACCTCGCACATCTGCGAGACGTTGCCCGACGCTTCCTTCACGCCGACGATGTTCGGGATCTGCGCGAGGCGGACCAGCGTGGCGACGTCGACGTTGACCCCGGTGCGGCCCGGCACGTTGTAGACGACGATCGGCAGCGCCGTGCTTTCCGCGAACGCGCGGTAGTGCTGGTAGAGTCCTTCCTGCGTCGGCTTGTTGTAGTACGGCGTCACCGAGAGGAAACCCGACACGCCGCGGCGCGCCATCTCGCCCGCCAGGTGGATCAGCTCCTTCGTGTCGTAGCCGCCGGCGCCGGCGAGGATCGGCACTTTTCCGTCCGACTCCTCGACGAGGATTTCGATGATGCGCAGCCGCTCGGCGTCGCTCAGCGTCGGGTTCTCGCCGGTGGTGCCGCACGGGCAGAGGAAATGAATGCCGGCGTCGATCTGACGGCGCCCGAGCCGCCGCACCGCCGCTTCGTCGAGGTCGCCGCTCTTCGTGAACGGAGTGACCAGCGCCGTCCCGACTCCAGTGAAAGGCGTTCTCATACCTGCTCTCCGGCAGGCCTGAAGGCCTGCGCTACGAACCCCACCGATCCAGCTGACCTACTCGACTTACCCACCCTTCCCGATCCCCAGGACATCCCGCATTGTGAACCAGCCGCGCTTGCCGTGGATCCACCGGGCCGCCGCGAGCGCGCCCCGGGCGAAGGCCGTGCGATCGCGGGCGGCGTGCGTGAGAGTAATCGTTTCCGCCGGGCCGTCGAACCCGATCGTGTGCGTGCCGGGAATGAAGCCGGCGCGCGTCGAAGAGACGTCGATCGGCCGGGGAAAACCGGCTTCCACCATCGCACGCGTGAGCGAGAGCGCGGTGCCCGACGGCGCGTCCTTCTTCGCCGAATGATGCGATTCGTGGAGGAACGCCGCGAAGTCCCCCTGCGGGGCGAAGAGCGCCGCCGCCTGCGCGACGAGCGCCTCGAACAGCACGACGCCGGTCGAGAAATTCGGCGCGACGACGATCCCGACGCCGGCGTCGGCGACGGTCTTGCGCAGCGCCGCCTCGTGCTGCGACCAGCCCGTGGTCCCGATCACGAGGCTGATGCCGCGCATCGCCAGGATCTGCGCGTTCGCCACCACCGAGTCGGGCGTCGAGAAATCGATCGCGACGTCCACGCCCGCCCAGCCCGCCGCGTCCGGGGCGCCGCCGTGGAGCGGCGAAGCCGGATCGATGACCCCCGCCACTTCGCACCCGTACTGCGGGGCCAGTGTCCCGACGAGTTGTCCCATCTTCCCGTGGCCGACCAGGAGCACCTTCATGGCCTGGGTCCCGGCACAGCGGGGGCAGAGCACACGGAGAAGATCAGCCACAGGGCGGTTCCCCTTCGTGTCCTCATGTGACCTCTGTGTCCTTGGCTCAAAAGAAGGTCTCGTGCAACCGCATCATCGCACGAGGCACGTCGGCATCGCGCAGCACGAACGTGACGTTCCGCCGCGACCCGGCCTGCGAGACGAGGCGCAGCGGAATGCGCTCCAGCGACGTCACCGCCCGCCCGAACAGCGTCGGGTCCAGCCGCAGATTCTCGCCGACGGCGCAGACAATCGCCATCTCCCGCTCGCAGCTCGCCTCGGCGAAATTGTGGAGGTTGTCGAGGATCGCCTCGAGGCGCCGCGTGTCGTCCACGGTGACCGAGACGCTGACCTCCGAGGTCGTCACGACGTCCACCGCCGTCTTGAACCGCTCGAACACCTCGAAGAGCCGGCGCAGGAAACCGTGGGCCATCAGCATGCGCGTGGACGTGATGTCGATGACGGTCACGTCGCGCTTGCACGCCAGCGCCGTGAGCTGTCCGTCGGCCGGCCGGCCGTCGGCAGTGATGAGCGTGCCGGAGTTCTCCGGCCTGCGCGAGTTGAGGATGCGCACCGGGATGTTTTTCGCCACCGCGGGGAGGATCGTGCTCGGGTGCAGCACTTTCGCGCCGAAATACGCCAGCTCCGACGCCTCCGCAAACGACAGCTGCGGCACCAGCCGCGGTTGCGGGACGATGCGCGGATCCGCGGTGAGCATGCCGTCCACGTCGGTCCAGATCTGGATCTCGTCCACGCCGAGGCACGATCCGAAGATGGCCGCGGAGTAGTCGGACCCGCCGCGGCCGAGCGTCGAGGTGATGCCGGCCGCCGTCGCGCCGATGAATCCGCCGAGGACGACGACCGTGCCTTGCGCGAGCAGCGGCGCGATTCGATCGCACGCCCGCAGGCAGGTTTCGATCATGTCGGGCGCGGCGGCATTGTGCTCCGCGTCCGTGATCAGCACGGTGCGCGCGTCGACCCAGCAACTGGCGATCCCGTGATCGGCGAAGGCCGCCGCCACGATCCGGCTGCTCACCAGCTCGCCGACGGCGTGCACTGCGTCGCGCGAGCGCGGCGAGACCTCGCGCAGCACCGACAGCGCGTGCACGAGACCGTTGAGCTCGTCGATTTCGCGCCGCACATCGGCAAGCAGACGCGCACGGCTCTCGCTCGTCACGGCCGTCGCCACCGAGAGGTGCCGCTCCAGGAGCGCGTGCACCTCCGCGGCGGCGTCGTCCGACGCGCCGTCCTCGGCCAGCTGCGCGATCGCGACCAGCCGGTCGGTGACGCCGGACAGCGCCGACACCACCACCAGCGGCGCGCTCCCGCTCTTCGCCTGCTGCTGCCGGACGATCCCGATCAGGCGGTCGATGGCGTCGGGCTCCGCCACCGACGTCCCGCCGAATTTCATCACGACGCTCACGACGGCATCTCCCTGGCTGGCAGGTCGCTGGAGTCACGCGGGTCGCGTGCGTCATGTGGGTCGCGCGGGTCAGATGGGTTATGTGGGTAAGGCGACAGACCTGCCTGCCCTGCCAGCGCTCCCCGGCCTACGTGCACCACCGGCCCTGCCAGGCCACGCGATCTCATAGCAGTCCCTCTCGATGCATCAGCTCCGCGTTCAGGATCGCGGCCCCCGCCGCGCCGCGGATCGTGTTGTGGCCGAGCGCGACGAACTTGTAGTCCAGCACCGGGCAACGGCGCAGGCGTCCGACGGTGACCGTCATGCCGCCGTCGCGATTCGCGTCGAGCGCCGGCTGGGGGCGGTTCGCTTCGGTGAGATAGACGATCGGCTGCGCTGGCGCCGACGGCAGGTCGAGCTCCTGCGGCTTGCCGCGGAAGCCGTTCCACGCGGCGATCACTGCGGCGGGATCCGGGTGCTGCTCGAGCGCCACCGCGATGGACGCGGTGTGCCCGTTGTGCACGGGTACGCGCGTCACCGCGGCGCTCACCCTCAGCGGATGGTTCTCCACGACGCCGTTCGCGAGCGCGCCGAGGATCTTGCCCGTCTCGGTTTCGATCTTCTCCTCCTCGCCGCCGCCGATGAAGGGAATCACGTTGGCGAGAATGTCCCACGACGGCACGCCGGGGTACCCGGCTCCGGAGATCGCCTGCAGCGTGGTGATGATCGACGTCTTCAGGCCGAACTGCCGCAGCGGCGCGAGCGCCATCGCGTACACGACGACGACGCAGTTGGGGTTGGTGACGATGCGTCCCTTCCAGCCGCGCGCATCCTGTTGCTTCAGCAGCGCGAGGTGATCCGCGTTGACCTCGGGGATCAGCAGCGGCACGTCCGCGTCCATGCGGTAGTTGCGCGAGTTGCTGACGATGAGGTGGCCGGCCTGCGCGAAGGCGCCTTCGATCTCGCCGGCGACGGACGAATCGAGCCCCGAGAAGACCAGCTTCGGCGCGCGGCCGGCCGAGCCCGACGCCTGCTCGACCGTCAGCCCGGCGACGTCGTCCGGCAGCGGATTGGGCAGACGCCACGCGGCCGCGTCGCGAAACGCCTTGCCGGCCGAGCGCTCGCTCGCGCCGAGCCACGTGACCTTGAACCACGGATGCTTCGCCAGCAGCGCAATGAACTGCTGCCCCACCATTCCGGTTGCGCCGAGTATCCCGACTTCGATCGTCATCGTCTTGGTGTCCTTCGTGCCCTTCGAGTCCTTTGTGTTTTCCAAAAAAAAAGCCGACGCGGTTTTTGGCCGGTCGGCAGCAGGTCGCTCGGTTGAAACTGGTAATCAGCGCTCGAGCACACACACTCCGACACGACCGGCCCGCTTATGACCGAGGCGCTTTCGCATGTCGGAGGTGAAGCACATGAGGCAGGCAGTATAGCATGGAGGGCGGATGCTTCAAGGTTTCTTCCACGCGTGGGAGCGCCGGCTCTCCGACGTCACCAAGGATCGCGTCGTGCGCCCGTTCGAATGGGGGCTCGACTGGATTCCCGAAAACGGCGACGCGCCCGGGGCCCAACCCGCCGACGTGATCGATCGCTACATCGCGCAGGTGATGGCGGACACCGACGCGTTCTTCACGCCGCCGCCGACCACCGACTACACGCTGACGCCCGCGCCCGACGGCGATCTGCTGACGTTCCCCAGCGCGTTCATCACGCCTCACGCATCGAACAACACGGTGCGATGCCG
>JAYVYV010000152.1:0-4405 GCA_043783985.1 Acidobacteriota bacterium
GTCAATCCACGGACGGGCGAGATCCTCGCCCTCGTCGGCGGCCGCTCCTACAACCAGTCGCAGTACAACCGCGCCATCGTGTCGCGCCGCCAGCCGGGATCGGTCTTCAAGCCGTTCGTCTTCCTGGCCGCGTTCGAACACGCGATGGCTGAAGGACGAACCGACGTCACGCCCGCCTCGATCACCAACGACGAGCAGGAGACCTTCGAGTTCGGCGATCAGGTGTGGACGCCGGAAAACTACGAGCACGAGTACGACGGCCCGATCACGTTCCGCCGCGCGCTCGCCCACTCGCGCAACCTCGGGACCATCCACGTGGCGCAGGCGGCCGGCTACGACCGCGTCGCCGCATTCTGGAAAAGGCTCGGCGTCGGCGCGTCCCCGAAAGCCTACCCGTCGATCGCGCTCGGCGTGTTCGAGGCGACGCCGTACGAAATCGCCACGGCCTACACCCTGTTTCCGAACGCCGGCATGATCCGATCGCTCCAGCACATCGCCCGCATCACGAGCGGCGGCAAGGACGTCACGAAGCGGAACACGGTGGTGGCGCGCGAGGTCGCCAAGCCCCAGACGACGTTCCTCGTCACGAACATGATGCGGAGCGTGCTCAACGAAGGTACCGCGGCGGGCGCGCGGTCGATGGGCTTCACGCTCGACGCCGCCGGGAAGACCGGCACGACCAATGACCTGCGCGACGCCTGGTTCGTCGGCTTCACGCCCGAGCTGCTCACGGTGGTCTGGGTCGGGTTCGACGACAACCAGCCGCTCGGCCTCAGCGGCGCGCGGGCGGCGCTGCCGATCTGGACGCAGTTCATGAAGAATGCCCTCGCCGGCCGCGCCAGCGTGCCGTTCCAGGTTCCCGGCGGGATCACCTTCGCCGACATCGACGCGCAGACCGGCCAGCTCGCGACGCCCGCTTGCCCCAAGGTGATCTCGGAGAGCTTCATCGCCGGCACCGAACCGCGCGAGCTCTGCGAGCTGCATCGCTGACGCTCGGCTAAAGCCTTCGCGCTACGGGGTAAGTGTGGCGCGAAGGCTCCAGCCAGAGCGTCACGGCCAGCAGCGGAGCGCGAAGGGTTAGCCGAGCGCCACAGAGCAGCGGAGCGCGAAGGCTTTAGCCGAGCGATCCGAGCGAACGTATAATCGCCAGAGATGAACCGCGAAGTCTTTGCCGCCGTGGCCGACGCGCTCGAGCGCGGTGAGCCGGCCGCGCTCGTCACCATCGTGGCGACCACCGGCTCGACGCCGCAGCGCGTGGGCGCGAAGATGCTCGTGTTCGGCGACGGCCGGACCGTCGGCACCATCGGCGGCGGCTGCTACGAGAACGACGCGTTCGGGAAGGCCCGCGAGGCGATCCTCAGCCGCGCGCCGCGGCTCGTGCACTACGAGCTGGACGACGACTTCGCGCAGGAGACCGGGCTCATCTGCGGCGGGCAGATGGACGTCTACATCGAGCCGATCGAGCCGTCGTCGGAGCTCTATATCGTCGGCGCTGGCCACGTCGGATTTCACCTCGCGCGAATCGCGGAGGAGGTGGGCTTCCGCGTGCACGTCGCGGACGACCGCGAGAAGTTCGCCAATGCGGAGCGCTTCCCCACCGCCGCGGAGATCGTCGTGGACGACATCCCGTCCTGGATCGCGCGCGCGGCCATTCCCGCGCACGCCTACGTCGTGATCGTCACGCGCGGACACACCAACGATCTCGAGGCGCTGCGCGCCCTCGCGCCGCGCGATCTGCGGTATCTCGGCCTGATCGGCAGCCGCGCCAAGGTCGCGCGCATCTACGACGCGCTGTCGGCCGATCGGATGCCGGCCGAGGCGCTGACACGCGTCCACGCGCCGATCGGCCTCGACATCGGCGCCGTGACGCCGCAGGAAATCGCCGTCAGCATCCTCGCGGAGCTCATCGCGGTGAAGCACGGGAAAACACATCCGACGTCGATGCGCTGGACGCCGTCCAATCTGAAATCCAATCTGAAATCTGAACTCTGAAATCTGCCATGTCGCTGTTGATCCGTGGCGGAACGGTCGTGACGCTCAACGACGCGTGGGAGGTCGTCGACGGCGACGTGTCGATCCGCGACGGTCGCATCGCGGCGATCGGTCCGGGCCTCCAGGGCCATCACGACCGCGTCGTCGATGCGCGCGGCGGCTACGTGCTGCCGGGGCTGATCCAGACCCACATCCACCTCTGCCAGACGCTGTTCCGCGGCTACGCCGACGATCTGGCGCTGATGGACTGGCTGCGCTCGCGCGTGTGGCCGATGGAAGCCGCCCACACGCCCCAATCGCTGCGTGCGGCGAGTCGGCTGGCCACGACCGAGCTGCTGTGCAGCGGCACCACCGCGGTCCTGACGATGGAGACGGTGCACGACACGGACGTGGTCTTCGAGGCGGTGGCGGAAAGCGGTCTGCGCGCGACGATCGGCAAGTGCATGATGGACTTCGACGCCCAGGTGCCCGGCCGCCTGCAGGAGGAGACACGCCATTCGATCGACGAGAGCGTGGCGATCCACGCGCGCTGGAACGGCGCGGCGAACGGCCGGCTGCGCGCGGCGTTCGCACCGCGGTTCGCCGTCTCCTGCTCGCGCGATCTCCTGGAGGCGGTCGCGGACCTGTCGCATCGGCACAACGCGCTGGTGCACACGCACGCGTCGGAGTCGCGCGAGGAAATCGCGATCGTCCGGAAAGCCACGGGCGCGCGCACGAATATCGAATACCTGGCGAGCGTGCGGCTCGCCTCGCCGCATCTCTGCGCGGCGCATTGCGTGTGGGTGGACGAGCGGGATCAGCAACTGCTGGCCGATCACGACATCAAGGTCATGCACTGCCCCGGCTCGAACCTCAAGCTCGGATCGGGCATCGCGCCGGTGCCGGAGATGCGCGCGCGCGGCATCACCGTGTCGCTCGGCGCCGACGGCGCCGCCTGCAACAACCGGCTCGACATGTTCGAGGAGATGCGGCTCGCGGCGGTGCTGCAGGCGATGCGCAAGGAGCCCGGCGTCCTGCCGGCGCGCGACGTGCTGTGGATGGCGACGCGCGCGGGCGCGCGAACGCTCGGCCTCGAGGACGAGATCGGGTCGCTCGAAGTCGGCAAGCGCGCCGACGTCATCGTCGTCGATCTCGATCGTCCGCACCTCGCGCCAGGCCCCGATCCGTACTCCACGCTGGTCTACGCGGCCCGCGGCAGCGACGTGCGGGCGACGATCGTCGACGGCGAACTGCTCGTGGATGAGTTCGCGCCAGTCCGCGTCGATCCCGCCGAAATCGCGGCCGATGCGCGCGAGTCCGCCCGCCAGCTTGCCTCGCGCGCCGGCCTGGCAGGGGCGGAGGCGCGTGCGAGGATCTGATCCATCCGGGCGTGGAATACAGCAGAGTTGGGGGATGATCCAACGACGCCCTTTGGAGTTTGTCGCCGCTCCCTATCGCCTTGTATAATGGGTTGGCAGTCGTCCATAGAGACTGCCAACCGTAAATGACACAAGACGCCGCAGATAGGTCCAAGCGGGTGCTCGCGGCCCTGGTGCGCGAGTACATCGCGTCCGGCGAGCCCGTCGCGTCCTCGCTGCTGGTCACCGCCGCCGGCCTGGGCGTGTCGTCGGCGACCGTGCGCAGTATCCTGGCGCGCCTCGAAGAAGAGGGGTACGTCCAGCAGCCGCACACGTCGGCCGGCCGCATCCCCACCGATCGCGGCTACCGGTTCTACGTCGATCTGCTGCTCGACTCGAAGCGGCCCAACAGATCGGCGACGGCGGTCGAAGCGCGGCTGCGGCGCGAGAGCCCCCACGGATTGCTCGACTCGCTGCTCCCGCAGGTCTCGCACATGCTGTCGCAGGCGTCGCGCGGCGTCGGCTTCGCCGTCCGCCCGGCGCACGAGGCGGCGGTGTTCGACCGTGTCGAGTTCGTGCCGCTGAGCGCGCTGCGCGTCCTCGTCGTCATCGTCGCCAGCGGCGGCCACGTGATCCAGAAAGTGATCGATCTGGGCGAACCGCTGGGCGCGGAGGATCTGCGCCAGGCGGCCAACTATCTCAACGAGGAATTTTCCGGGCTGCCGCTCCACCGCGCGCGCGAGGCGGTCCTCGAGCGCATCAACGCCGAACGCTCGCTGTACGATGCGCTGCGCGACCGTGCGCTGCGTCTGGCGACATCCACCTTTTCCGATCTGCCGGACGACCGGCCGATGTACGTCGAGGGCGCCTCCTCGCTCCTGGACGACGCGACCGGGCTGACCGTGCAGACGCTGCAGGCGCTCCTCCAGATGATCGACGAGAAGCAGAAACTGCTGGAGCTGCTCAACGAATACATCGACGGTCCCGGGCTCACCGTGGTCATCGGCGCCGAGCATCTCGATCCCAGCCTGCGGCCGTTCAGCCTGGTTCTTTCCACCTACGACGATGGATCGGGG
>JAYVYV010000153.1:0-4398 GCA_043783985.1 Acidobacteriota bacterium
GTGAAACTCACCAGGGTCCGGACCTACGTGGACTCTTGCGGAATTCCCTAAGAGTTGTGGACCTTTCGAGACTGCCGCGGACCTCGGACCTCTCGAAACCGCCACCAAAACGCCACCAAGAAACTACCCGGCGGCCTGCAGTCGGTCGCGACGGTGTCGAGCCTGTCGCGGCCGATCGGAGGCGGCGTCCTGCCGCACGCTCTCGATCAGCTGCGGTTGCCGCGCCGCGATGTGAAGAAGGAGCAGCGCCGGGCCGTCTGGCGTTCGGCGATTCGCCTCCCACGCTTGGACCAGCTTCGTGCTGACGTTCAGATAGCGCGCGAACACGGCCTGCGACGCGTGTAGGGAGGCTCGCACGCGCTTCACCGCGCGGCCGTTCAGCGATTTCGGAGGCAGCGGGAGCGTGGTCGTGCGCAGGCTCCGCTTGCCCTGTGCATGTTCGAGCGCTTCATAGGCTGAGCCAAGGAGTTCGCTAAACATTTCGTCCTTCATCGCTTCACTCTTTCGGAGAGTCTGTCGCTTTTATTTGTGCGACGATCTGGCGCAGCTGCTTTTTCTGATCGGCCGTCAACGTGCTCGCCTCGTTCTTGCCATAAACGAACAGGAGATAGATACGGCCCCGATGGGGGAGCCATAAATAATCGACCCGTGCGCCGCCGCGCTTGCCCTTGCCGCGAGTCGGATCGCCGAGTCGCATTTTCCGAAGGCCTCCCGTCCCGGGCTCGACATCGCCGACTTCGGGGTCGTCGAGAATTCAAGCTGCAAACCCCTCAACGACCCTTCAAGCCCGAGCCCTGACATCCGCTTCGTGAATGCACCTGTGTCGACGAAGGTCAGGAGCTCGGGCATCTATACCACGGAGAAGTATACTACACGGTGGTATGAATCGAGGCGGCATTCACTGTGTGCCCCACTTTCGGGACCGAGGGTCGGAGTTCGAATCCTCTTGCCCCATCGTCGTGTCGATCCGTTTCGCGTCACTTTTTCAACACCCCGCTAGCCTCTAGAGCCGGAGACACTGGCCCGTGTATCACAAGAGCATTCAATTGGTCGTCGCAACGTTCCTGGTCGCCGTGGCACTCAATTTCCTTTGGGAGATGTCGCAGTCGGCGTTGTTTGCGCCGATGGGCGGGACCACGCGGGCTGTGTGGCGCTGTCTTGTTGCGAGTCTTGGCGACGGCGTCATCATCATCGCGGTCGGCGCGATCGGAGCGTTGCTTTTTCGCCGCCTCGACTGGTTCGTGCGTCCTGGGTCGGGGGGGTATGTGTTCATGGCAATCTTTGGCGCGGTGGTCGCCGCGTCGATTGAGCGCTGGGCTCTGTCAACGGGAAGGTGGGCGTATGCCGTCGGCATGCCGCTGATACCCGCGCTGAATGTCGGCCTGGTGCCAGTGCTGCAGATGGTGATTCTGCCGCCGCTCATATTTGCCTTGGCGGTCAGGTGGCGGGAGGCGCACCACCAATAACCTGTAGTACTCAATCGTATGGCAGGGCTCTTGCTGCAGAGTTACCGGTCCTAGGAGGCCAAACCATGGCTCAAGTGAACTTTCGCGATGCGCTTAGCGTAATCGGCTCAACCGTGCTGGTCGTGATTTCGGTTGGGCTGTCGGCATGCTCCCGTGATGTGCAGGCGTTGACCCCGCAGCAGCTGCAACAGCAGTACGGGATCACGGATGCATACGCGGGCAATCTGGCCACCCCTGACGGCACCGTGAAGGGCACGTTCGTGCCGATGCGGATGCCCGACGGGCACATGGGCCATCTGGTGATCCCGCCAGGACGAAACGCTACGCCGTACTTCCAAGACGAGGGCGGCGTGCACCTGATCGCTTTGCAGCCCGACGCCACGAGAGAGCAGTTGGTGGCCGCACCACGCGTCGTGTCCCGCCGCGCCGCTGCGCCTCATGAACACACGCGTTCGTGGCAGAAGGAACTACTGATCATTGGCGGCAGCGCAGGTGCCGGAGCGGGCGTCGGTGCCCTGACCGGCGGGAAGAAGGGCGCCGGCATCGGTGCGGCGGCAGGCGGTGCGGGCGGTCTCATCTACGATCTCATGACCCGAAAAAAGCCTTGATCCGGATCGACTGGGAGCCGGTCGCCCACATCGGTCCGATCCCTATCAATTGGTACGGGCTCGGCTGGGCGACGGCGTTTCTGGCGGGTCGCTGGCTCGTTCTGCGATGGGCGCGCGGCACCGCATTGCCTCGCGAAAGACTCGAGGAGGTCCTCATGTGGGTTCTTCTCGGAGCCTTCGGGGGCGCGCGTCTTTATTACGTCGCCCAGAACGAGCCGTGGTTCTACCTGAGTCACCCATGGCACGTCGTCGCAGTCTGGGAGGGCGGGCTCGCATTCTTCGGCGGGTTGTTCGGGGCGATCGCCGCGTCACTGATTGACACCCGGCGGAAGAGCCTGCCGTTCCTCCGCGTCGCCGATCTGATTGCGCCCGCGATCCCGATCGCCGGCGCCATCGGCCGGGTTCCGTGCGGGCTGGACGGAATGGACTACGGCACGCCGTCGTCTCTGCCTTGGTCGGTCGTGTACACGAACGTGAACAGTTTCGCGCCGGTCGACGGCGTTGCGAGACACCCCGACCAATATTACGAGTTGCTCGGCGACCTGTTGATTGCCTGGGTGCTGCTAAAGCTCCGACCGAGGTTGCCCGAAGGCGTGACCTTCTACCTGTATCTGACACTGTTCGCCGTGTTGCGCTTCGTGCTGTTCTTCGTACGGGGCAACGTGCCGGTCGTGGCGCTTGGTCTCAAGAATGCGCAGTGGACCGCGCTGGCTATCCTCGCCGTCGCCGTCCCAGCGCTGATCCGTCGCCTCCGCCGCGGGCGATTGGTAGCCGCCCATAACGCTTAGACTGATGACGCGGGCGAGAGCACGCGCGACACTGCCCGGATCGCTTTCACGCCCTCCCAGAAGCGCGCGATCTGCTCGCGATGGCGCTCCAGCTCGCCGTACGGTAGGTAGCGCACATTCAGCGATGCCACGCCGAGAAAGGCCGGACGCATCAGCTGTGCCCGCACTTGCGCCTCGCGATCATCGGGCGCGACAAGGAACAGGCTGTCGGCGAGCGACGAGGCCCCGCCCGGCGCCAGATCGAGCAACCGAACGATGCCGGAGTAGATTGACGTCGAATGTTCGATCTCGAACGCGGCCGCCACGGCATCGCCCTGCAGCCATAACACATCGATCAGCCTGACGCGTCGCTGCCTGGCGCGTTGGCAATCGCGGCGGGCAAAGCCACGGCGCACCCATCTCCGAGACGGCCACCAGCGCACGCGCGTGACTGATCGTTCGCGGCGATGTAGACAGTGAAGCCAAGCGCCAGCCCGAGGTCACGCAACGTCTGCTGGACATCGGTGTGCGTGGTGTCGCGCTGCAGATTCCCCTCGATGGCGCGCTGCTGCGACGCGTCCTGCACGCGAGCAAGATCCGCCTCCCATGCCTGCTGGGCCACGCGATCGCCCGTGACCGGAGGAGCGGGGTACCGGCCGCTGCCGATGTCGAACAACAAGCCGGCGATGGCGCCGAGGTCATTCGACAGGTGGGCGCGCAGTTCACCGTTGAGCCGAAGCACGCCCTCGCGCATTGCGAGGTAGTCCGGCCACTTGCTCATCGCAGAATTCTCTTTTTGAAGATGCGCGCAGCTCATCTCTCTTCATGCTTTCGCGCTTCGGCCCGACACCGCAGGCACCGTGCGGGCCGACGTGCCTGCGGCAGCGATGAACAGATCAGTCCAAGATGATGACCGTGATGGCAATCGTTGGGCGGGGCGCCAGTCATGTGGAGCCATGGGACGAGTCGGATACGGCTGCGCGCTTGCCGGTTGATCGACGCGATCGTCGAGGACGATTACTTGTTGGACAGCTTGCTGATCGCGACGACGAGCAGGACCACCACCAAGGCGCCGATCACTGTCCAGAGCCACATCCCTCCGCCTGCCCATCCACCCATCCATCCGCCATATTGGTTCATCATGTGGAGCCTTGCGGTTAAGCTGAGACCGGCCTGCCACCGACCGAGAGGCTCAGTGCTTCACGTTGCCCATCTGTTTCATCATCGGGCAAGCGGCCATCGATTCTTTCCCCGCCTGCATGTGCTCCATCATGTGGCTCATCATGCCCTCCTGCATCTTCATCATTCCCGCCTGCATCGCCCGGCGCTGGGTCACCATTTCGGTGACCACAATGGCCGTCGCAGCCGTCTTTTCCGCGCCCGACGCAGCGTTCATCGTGGCGACGAGATCATCGAGTCGTTGATCGGCGGCCTTCATGTCGGCCATCATTGTTTCCTTCTCGGCCATCATGGCGTGGTCTTTGGCCGCCATGCCGGAGGCCGGTTTCGCTTTGGCGGTTGCCGCGTGCTGTTCATGGGACGCCTGCGCGGAGAGGC
>JAYVYV010000154.1:0-4393 GCA_043783985.1 Acidobacteriota bacterium
GGAAATATCGCCGCCGCGATCCCGCTCTACCGCGAGACCCTGACGCTCGACCCGCGTCGTTCGAGGGCGCGCGCCGCGCTCGGCATGGCGCTGGCGCAGTCCGGCGATTTTGCCGCCGCGGCGCCGGAGCTCGAGACGGCGTTGAAGCAGGGCATCGACGAGCCGGCCGTCATCAACGCGGCCGGCTACGCGCTCGTGCAGACGGGTCGGACAGAGGACGCGGTGGCCCTGCTCAGGGCCGCCCTCGTCAGACACCCCGACGATGCCAACCTCGCGCACAATCTCGCGATCGTCGACGGCCGCGCACGGAATTTGGAATTGGGAATTAGGAAGTAGGAATTCGTTAGGGGCCTGGAGCCACGGATCGGACGAACGAATCGAGCATGCAGGATGTGGGAACGCCGGATTCCACATTCTGCATGCTTAATTATGCTTAATTCCTAATTTCGCTCGAAGCTTCAGAACCTGATCTTCGCGCCCACCATGAGCCGCCGCGGCTGCAGGTAGCGTGTCGGCAGGCCGAAGTTGCTGTTCTCCGCGTCGCGCGAACCGATGCCTTCGCTCGCCGCATTGTTGGTCAGGTTGAGGACGTCGCCGAAGATCGCCAAATTGGTGCTGCCCGCGCCGAACTTGATCGTTTTTTCAATTCGCATGTCGATCAGGTTCCAGTCCGGCACGCGACGGTCGCCCGTGTTGGCTTCCATCAGAATGCTCGGCCGGCTCGGGAATCCGAGGTTGCGCACGCGCAGCTGACGCGACCACAGACGGCCGGTCTGGTGCTGCAGGTTGGCGCCGAGCATCAGGCCCCACGGCAGGTTGTAGACGATCTGTGCCTTGGCGATGACCGGTTTGTCGCCGATGAGCAACCCGTCCGAGTTCACGAAATCGTTCAGATTGGCGCCAAAGCCTGGCAACCCGCCGCCAGAGGAGGATCCTCCCGCGCTGGCTGTCTGTGCCGCCGTCGGGCTCCCCAGGCTCGACCCGAGACGGCCTTCCGACTTCGAGAGCACCAGCGAGAAGTTGCCCTGCCAGTGGTTCGACATCCGCTTGGTCACCTGAATCGACAGCCCGTTGTAGCGGCTCTTCATCCGCGGATCGGTCCGGAGCTCGAAGATGCGTGATCCGGGGCTGCTCGTCAATCGCTGAAGCGTGAACGTCTGGCCGGACGGCTCTCTGCCGAGCGTGTCCGCGAACTGGACCGGCGCGTACGTTCCGGCGACGTCGGGCCACGCGCCGAAATCGCCGCTCCGCTTGTGGACGTAGTTCACCTGCAGGCCGACCGCGGGCAACAGTTCCTGATCGACGCCGACGATGAACTGGTCGGTATATGGGTCGGCGAAATCCGGATTGATGCGCAGGTTGGTGTTGTCGGAGACCTTGCTGAGACCGATCGGAACGCCAGCGCCCGTGTAGACACCGTCGAAGATGTAGCGCGGCGTGATCGTCGGCGACGCATTGTCGAATTCACCGGTGAGGACGCCACGGTAGTATCGGCCGTAGTGCGCCTTGGCCACCGTTCTGCCGGAGTTGTTCAGCTTGAGGGTCAGACCGACGCGCGGCGACAGCTGATTCCAGGTGTAGTTGGTCTTACCCGGCACGATGGTGCTGGTGGCGTTCCCGATCGTGTCCAGGATCGGCTGGTCCGAAAAAAACGCACGGCTGTGGTCATAGCGAACGCCGACGTTGAGCACGACGCGCTGGCCCAGCCGGAAGGTGTCGTCCGCGAACACCCCGAGCGTCTTCATCTCGCCGCCGCGATGGTAGGGCAGCTGCGTGTAGCCGTAGGCGGGCGTCGTGCCGTAGGTGTAGATGTAGTCGTTGTAGCCGGTGATGTAGTCGCTGCCGCCTTCAGCGTACTGCACTCCGAGCTTGAAGTCGTGGCTGCCGCCGAGGAACTTGTCGGAAAAGTGCGAGAGCTTGCCGTTGAAGCCCGTCCGCCACGAATCGCCGTCGTACCACGAGTAGATGCCGCCGGTGATCTGGCCGGTGTCGAGATCGTTGAAGCGACGCGCCACGCGCGGGCCGCCTTCGAGCGGATCGCCGTGATCCTTGCCGTAGAAACCGGCGTAGCGCGCTTCGAACACCGTGTTGCTGGACAGCACCGCCGTGTAGCCCAGGTTGGGGGACGGGTTGTGACCGTTCTCGACTCCGATGGTGCTCGGGGCCGTGAGCGCCGTCGCCCGCCCGGGAATCCGGTAGAAGTCGTCGTGGTAGGCGAACTGGACCTTCTGGCTCTTCGTCAACTGCTCGTTCAGCTTGAAGAAGATGCGTTTGTTCTGCGACCGCGCCGGAAACTCGGCCGGCGTGCCGGGCTGCGACTCGTAGTCCTGCTGAAACTGGAACGAACCGAAGAACCAGAACTTGTCCTTGACCACGGGTCCGCCGAGCTGCCAGGTGGTATCGGCGTAGCGCGCTCTGTTGTACGGCCGCTTGTTGTCCTGCGCGTCCGTGGTGTTCCGTCCGGTGATGTTCTGGTGCTGGAAGTAGACGTTGCCGTCACCGCTGAACTTGTTGGCGCCCTGACGGGTGACGACGTTGAAGACGGCCCCCTGGACGTTGCCGTATTCCGCCGACGCGCCGAGCGACAGGATTTCGATTTCTTCGATGGCGTCGGTATTGGGCCACGGCCAGGCCGCGCCGCTGATCGGCGCGGTGAAGTCCGTGCCGTCCAGCTGGTAGGAGTTTTCGTTGCTCGACGAGCCGAACGAAATGGACCGCGAGCTGGTCGACGTGGACGAACTGACGCCGGCGCCCTGATTGATCAGGTCGAAGAACGAGAAGCGGCGCAGCGGCGCGTTCGCCACCCACTCCCGGTTGAAGTTCGTGCTGACCAGCGTCGACGCCACGTTGACGACCGGCGACTCGCCGGTCACCGTGACCGTTTCCGACAGCGAGCTGACCTTCATCTGTGCGTCGATCTCGGCTTCCTGTCCGACCGCGACGGGCACCTGCGCGCGCGTCACGGTGGCAAAGCCCTGCAGCTCGAACGTCACGGTGTAGGAACCCGGTGGCAGGTTCGGAAAGCGATAGACGCCGGTGGCGCCCGTCACCACGCTGGGCGAGCCCGGGACGGCCGTGCTCCTGAGCGTCACGCTGACGCCCGGAAGGACCGCGCCGGACTCGTCGCTCACGGCTCCGGAGATCGTTCCGGTCGTGCGCTGCGCCAGAACCGGAGACGCCGCACCGAGAAGTAACAACAGACACAAACCGCAAATGGGCCAGCGTCTCATCCGATTCTCCTGGAACCCGAGGTGACAGATACGCGCGGAGCCTACGCTTGAGGTGACAACTGTGTCAAGGGCCGCGTATCGTTCGCCGCGTATCCGTGTATCCCGTGTGCGCAGCGAAGATTCCGTTCCTTGGTGATTCTGTTGATCTTACAGGCGACCACCGCTTACGCTTCCCTGCAGCGGAGGGGTGCTGGCGGGTGACCGCGCCGGACAGCCCCGCATCCGCATCCAGGATTGAGAAACGTGCGCGTCGGCAGGCCGCGTAGGCCGCGGCTCACAGAGAAGCTGATGGGTCTCCATATGCGGTACTACCGCCGCCTCTCCGACGGTCTCGTGATCATGCACACGAGGCCCGAGCACGCTGTTCAGCTCGAGGAGCTGCAGCGCCTCTGCTTTCCCACGCTTGACGATGCGGAACGTTTCAAGGCCGGCCACTATCGCAAGCACGTGGAGCTGTTCCCCGACGGCCAGTTCGTCGCGCTCGACGGCGACACGGTCGTCGGTGCGACGTCGACGCTGCGTCTGCGTTTCGATTTCGATCATATCGGACACACCTTCGCGGACATCATCCAGGGCGGGTGGCTCACCTCGCACCAACCGGACGGAGACTGGCTCTACGGCGCCGACGTCGGGGTGAATGCCGCCTACCGCGGGAGGGGCGTCGCCACGGCGCTGTACGCCGCCCGCCAGGAGGCGGTGTGGCGACTCGGCCTCAAGGGGCAGGTGACGGCGGGGATGATCTCGGGCTACGGCCACGTCAAAGACCGTATGTCCGCCGACGAGTACTACCAGGGTGTCGTCGCGGGGCGCATCAAGGATCCGACGTTGTCGATGCAGTTGGGCGTGGGGTTCCGGCCGCGCGCGCTGCTCGCGAACTACCTGAACGATCCGGTCTGCGACAACTACAGTGTGCTGATCTCGCTCGATGCCGCTACGGACGTGCCGGGGGCGTCACGGAACGATGCCATGTCCTATATTCGACTCCACACGGAGATTCCTGGACCGCGCGCCCGCGATCTGATCGCCCGACGGCAGGCGGCGGTTCCCGCCGGTCTCGGCCGCGCCACCGACGTCGTCGTCGAGCGCGCGGAGGGGTCGCTGGTCTTCGACGTCGATGGCAACACGCTCATCGACTTCGCCGGCGGGATCGGCATGCTGGCCGT
>JAYVYV010000155.1:0-11945 GCA_043783985.1 Acidobacteriota bacterium
AGAAGCCAGGAGCGTTGCGCTCGAGCTGGGTGAGGAGCTGGCCGAAGGCGCTACCGGCGGCGGATCCGACGGAAATTTCACCGCCGCGCTCGGGATTGCGACTCTGGACGGCCTCGGGGCGATCGGAGACGGGGCCCACGCTCTTCACGAACACGTAGACATCGAGACCCTTCCGGATCGCGCGGCGCTCGTGGCGGGTCTCATCACACGGATACAATGAGCTCATGAACAACACGGTGAAGACGGCGCTGCTGCTCGGCACGATGAGCGCGCTGCTCCTGCTCATCGGTGAAGCGCTGGGCGGCGCGGGTGGGATGGTCATCGGCTTTTTCGTCGCCGTCGCGACCAACTTCGCCTCGTACTGGTTCTCGGACAAAATCGTCCTTCGCATGTACAACGCGCAGGAGGTCGGACCGGGCCATCGGCTCTTCGACGTCGTCGATCGGTTGGCGAAGCGCGCCGGTCTGCCGCAGCCGCGCTGCTACGTGATCCCCGATGCGTCGCCGAACGCGTTCGCGACGGGTCGCAACCCTCAGCACGCCGCGGTCGCCGCCACGGAAGGGGTGCTGCGGCTGCTGACCGACGACGAGCTGGAAGGCGTCCTCGCGCACGAGCTGGCGCACGTGAAGCACCGCGACATTCTGATCAGCTCGGTGGCCGCGACGCTGGCCGCCGCAATCATGATGATCTCCCGTTTCGCGATGTTCTTCGGCGGCAGCGGCAACGGTCGCGACGATCGCCAGGGCTCCAACCCCTTTGCGCTGATCGCCACCATCATCCTGGCGCCGATTGCGGCGATGCTGATTCAGGCGGCGATTTCGCGTTCCCGTGAATTCGACGCGGACGCGGGCGGCGCGTCAATCGCGGGCGGGCCGAACGGCCTGGTGAGCGCGCTGCGTAAGATCGAGGTGGCATCGAAACAGATTCCGCTCGACGCGAATCCGGCCACCGCCCACATGTTCATCATCAAGCCCTTCAGCACGTCGAGCCTGCTGGGTTTGTTCAGTACGCACCCTCCCACCGCCGATCGCATTCAAGCCCTTCTACAGCCGAGATAAGAGTCCGAGGACAGGTGGCGCGATTGTGGCCGGAAAGCCACGGTCTCGTACTGGCGTACCGTTTGCTGTTCTGTTCGAAGGACGGAGGACACGGTGCACGTAGAAGACCTCGACATCTCGCCGGGCAAGGTGGCCGAAACCGCTCAGCGCATCATCGACAGGGCGCTGGAGGAAGCTCGCCGACGCGAGCACGCGCTCTTGACGAACGAACATCTCTTTTTGGCCTTCGCGCAGGTCGAATGGGACATGTTTGCCGAGGTGATGCGGGACGTGAACCTGAATCCCCACACCATTCTTCAGGCGATTGAGGAACACCTGCACATGATGCCGGCGTTTGCCGGACGCGAGCTGCGCGTTTCCCCGGCGACCAAGCTCGTCTTCAAGCTCGCGCTGCACCACGCCACACGGGCCGGCCGCCAGACAATCGAAGCGCCCGACCTCTTTTCGGCCGTTTTCGAGGAAACGCAGGGAGTCCCGGTATCGATACTCCGGCGCCACGGCGTCGAGCCTGACGTGCTGGTGTCGCGCCTCACAGCTCGTATGCGCGACATGGAGCTGCGCGAGGAGCGCTTGAAGAAGCGGTTCGAGCTGCCGCCGTTCCTGAAGCATTTCGCGACCAACCTGAACCTGCTCGCGCGCCAGGACAAGTTGCCGCCGGTCTTCGGCCGCGACAAGGAAATTCAGCAGGTGCTCGAAATCCTCTGCCACCGCGAGCGCGCCAACTCGGTGATGCTGCTCGGCGAGCCTGGCGTCGGCAAGACCGCGATCGCCGAAGGGCTGGCCCGCCGCATCGAGTTCGAGCCCGAGACCGTTCCCGTCCGGCTGCGCGACTGCCAGGTCGTCAATCTCGCGATGAACAGCATGGTCGCGGGGACGATGCTCCGCGGGATGTTCGAGGATCGGATTCAGAACGTGATCCGCGAGCTGAAGGAGCGGACGAACCTGATTCTGTTCGTGGACGAGGCCCATACGATGGTGGGCGCCGGATCGGCGCTGGGCGCGCCGTCGGACGCCGCCAACATCTTCAAGTCGGTCCTCGCGAGGGGCGAGGTCAGGATGGTGGCCGCGACCACCCTCAGCGAGTACAAGGAATACATCCAGGAAGACGAGGCGCTGGCCCGCCGTTTCCGCTGCGTGACGATTTGTGAGCCGACGATCGAGGAGACACGGCGCATCCTCTACAGCCTGCGCCCGCGGCTCGAGCGGAACTACTCGGTGCGCCTGCTGGACGAGGCGATCGAGACGGCGCTCGAGCTGTCGCCGCGCTACATGCGGAACCTGCATCTGCCCGACAAGGTCATTGGCTGGCTCGACACGGCCGCGGTGCGTGCGGAGATCGACCGCCGCTGGGAAGTGACGAAAGAGGACATCGTGTCGGTGATCTCGCACGTCGCGCAGATACCCGAGGACATGGTGTTCCGCGACGTATCCGACCGCTTCAAGGACATCGAAGCGAAGCTGCAGACGCGCGTCGTCGGACAGCGCAAGGCCATCGACGCCGTCGCGCGCCGGCTGGTGTTGAACAAGGGTCCGCTCAAGGACGGCTTCGATCGTCCCGACGGCGTGCTGCTGTTCCTCGGGCCGACCGGCGTCGGGAAGACCGAGCTCGCCAAGTCCGTCGCCGAGTTCCTGTTCGGCGACGAGAAGAAGATGATCCGGGTGGACATGTCGGAGTACCAGGACGGTTCCGTGTCGGTCGACAAGCTGATCGGCATGCCCCGCGGCATCGTCGGGAGCGAGCGCGGCGGCGTGCTGACCAACCAGCTGAAGGACAACCCGTACTGCGTCGTGCTGCTCGACGAGGTCGAGAAGGCGAGCCCGAACACGCTGAACCTGTTCCTCCAGGCGTTCGACGAGGGGTGGATGACCGACGGCCGCGGCAAGCGTGTCTACCTGAGCGACGCGGTCATCATCATGACCTCGAACATCGGCGCGGAGCATTTCCGCAAGCTGACGAGCCCGCTCGGGTTCCGGCAGCGCACCGTCGGCACCGGCGAGGTCGAGGGCGAGGTGATGCGCGAGCTCGAGCGCCGCTTCCCGCCGGAGTTCCGCAACCGCATCGACGAGGTCGTGCTCTTCGCGCCACTGACGCACGACGAGGTGCGCGAGATCGCGCGGCACTACCTGCAGCAGGTGACGCTGACGCTCGCCAAGGCCGGCAAGACGCTCACGGTGGACGACGACGCGCTGGAGCTGGTGGTGGTGAAAGGCTACAGCATGGCGTTCGGCGCGCGCTTCCTGAAACGGTTCATCGACGAGCACATCAAGCTGCCGATCAGCGCGCAGTGGAAGAACGGATCGCACTTCGACGTGAAAGCGAAGGGCGGCCAGCTCGTCGTCGAGCCGGGGATTGCGAAGGCTCAGACCGCCGCCGAGGCGATTGCCTTCGGCGACGTCGCGTAGGCAGGGGACACCGTCTCAGTGTGTTCGCGGATTCCTGCGCGCTGTTGTGTGCCCGGCCGTTCTCCTGCTAGCATAATGCTAGCAAAGGAGCGCCAGATGCCCACGCTTACGATCCGCAACGTTCCGGCCAAGGTCGTCCAGTCCCTCAAGGCTCTTGCCCGCCGGCACAACCGCTCGATGGAACAGGAAGTCCGAGACGTGATCGAGGGGTATGTGGTTGAACGACGCGCCGTCCTCGACCAGATCGAAGCCGGGTGGAATCAGCAGACGCGCCGGCCGACGGCTGCCGAAATTGACGCCTGGATGGGTGTCGGGCGTCCGTGAAGGCCGTCGTTGACACCAACGTCGTCGCATATTTCCTGCTCGGCACGGCACACTTCGTCGATGAGGCCAAAACGTGCCTTCGCACCGTGTCGAATCCCATCGCGCCCGCGCACTGGGAAGCCGAGCTCACGAACGTCGTGTGGATGGCGGTCCGATCCGGCATTCTGGCTCCGGACGCCGGACCCGTTCGCCTAAGCCTTGCGAGGCGCCTCGGCGTCGAATCGGTGCCGACAGCCACCTTGTGCCAGGGGGCGTTGCTCCGATCGGTCGCCTCGGGTGTCGCCGTCTACGACACGCTCTTCGTCGAACTGGCGACGCGCACCGGATGTCCATTGCTCACGTTCGACAAGGCCGTGATCAAGGCGTTTCCGGGCGTCGCGATCCGCCCGCGCGATCTGTCCGGCGGTTAGCTCGCGTCACCATGCGAAGCCTACCTGTTCTGCCTCGGGCCGAGCCTCGGCCGACGCGTGCTCCCCGTCCGCTTCTTTTCTTTTGCGCAGGCCGTACCGCTCCTGTAGCACGCGTACCATCGCCTGCACTTCTTTCCGATACGCTTCGGGCGGGTACTTCTTTGCGTACAGCCGTTCGAAGCGCGGCCGCATCGAGGGGAACCCGCGGTCGATGAAGCTCATGAAATGATCGCGCGTCCCGTCCTGCAGGTACATCACGTTGCAGCCGACGAAGCGCGCGCCGTGGTCCGCGATCGCCTTGATCGTGCGCTCGATCTTGTGGCGCGACGAGGAGAAGCCCGGCACGATGGGCGCCATGAGGACCCCGGCGTTGACGCCGGCGTCGATCAGCGCGCGGACCGCGCGCAGGCGCTGCAGCGGGTGGGCGGTGCCCGGCTCGAGCTGCCGCCATGCGTCTTCGTCCACCGTCGGCACGCTCATGTAGACCGTGTTGTGCGCCGCGCGCGCGTGCTCGAGCAGCACGTCGATATCACGGACGACCATCGGGCCTTTCGTGATCAGGCCGAACGGCGTGCGCCCGCGGGCGAGCGTCTGAATCAGCGCACGAGACAGCTTGTAATGCCCTTCGATCGGCTGATACGGATCGGTGGCGGTCCCGAAGGCCACCAGCTCGCGGGTCCATGAGGGGCGGTCCAGCTCGCGCGCCAGCACGGCCACGATGTTCTGCTTCACAAGGATCACCGACGCGAACTCGTCGCTGGAGTCCATCTCGAACTGCGCGTGATAGCGCCGGGCGAAGCAGTAATGGCACCCGTGCGTGCAGCCGCGATACGGGTTGAGGGTCCAGTCGAACGGCATGCCCTTCACGCGGTTGAGGGCGGAGCGGCAGGTGACTTCCTGATAGCGCGCCTGATCGGCGCGACGCTCGGCGTCGGTGAGCGCCGCCGTGCCGCCGGCCTTCACCGTGTTGGCGACGTCGCGCGTGGTGGGTTTGGTGGCTCCGAGGTCGAAGAGGAGCGGGAACACGGACATGGCTGACCCCACGGCGAACGATTGCGATATTCGCTTTCGTTTCGCCTATGGTCCGGGGTCGGGCGGCGGATGTCAAGCGCCCATTGCGAAGCGCGTGGAACCGCGCGATCAGCGCGGCTTCGTCGTCGGACGCCGGGTCGCCGGCGCCTTCTTCACCGCGGGCGTTGGCGCCAATCGGGCCGCCGTGGCGCCCGCTCGCGACCTGGCAGCGGCCGCCTTTTTCTTCTTCCCAGCCGGTTTCTTGACCGCGGCAGGGGCCGCGCCGAAGGCAACGCGCGACGAGTGCTTCGCACGATGCCTGGTCTTCTTCGGGGCGGCTTCCGCCATCGACGACAGCGCGAACGCCGCGACCAGCGCCATCGCCAGCATCTTCATTGTCTTGCGGACCATACGACGCTCCTCCCGGGGCGAATGGAATTGGAACAGGTTGCCGCTACGATAACACGGCCGGCCATGAATTCCTTCCCGGCGGCGCGTTGCGGCAGCTGTCGCACGCGCGGCGCTTGCACGGCTTCATCCGGCCTACAACAGATACGCGATCGCGAAACCGATCTGCGCGACGAACATCATGCGGTACATGTGCGCCCACGACACGTGGTTCTCTTCGACCGCGAGATCCTCGGGCCGCCGCAGCATCAGATACAGCACGTACAGGCCGTACGCGGTCATCAGCGCGCCGAGAATCTGCAATAGCCAGAAATTGCCGGTCAGGATGTGCGCCGCCGCGCCGACGTTGATCATCAGGAACGGGACGACGAACGAGGGCGAGATCATCCAGGCCGCGCGATTGACGCCATATTGAATCGGCAACGTGCGGCAGCCGCCACGCCGGTCCCCTTCCATGTCCGCGAAATCCTTCGTCGTTGTTGCGCCGAGCAGGAAGAGGCCGAAGATGGCGCCGATGTACCAGGGTTCGAGACCGACGATCGTCTTCACCGACGACCAGCCCGCCACTTTCAAGAGCACGCCGCGCGGAATCGCTATCGTCACGTTCGCCCAGATTCCCAGCCGCTTGGTGCGCATCGGCGGCACGGAGTAGACGTAGGTGCAGACGACCGCGGCCGCGACGAGCCAGAAGCACTCGTGCCGCGCTCCCGGCGCCACGAGCCACGCCAGCATCAGCGCCAGCGTGTAGGTGACGCCGGTGAACCACCAGACTTGGGCGACGGTCAGCCGTCCGCTCGGGAGCGGCCGCTTCGGCTTGTTGACGCGATCGATGTCGAGGTCGTAGATCTGGTTGAGCGCGTTGTTGCCGGCGTTCAACAGCGCGGCCATCGCCGCGCCCACGAAGGGCGCGCTCAGCAGCGCTGGCGACCACGGCTCGCGCGGCGCCGCGCCCACGGCCGTCAGCGCGCCGGACACGAAGCCCAGGGCGGGCGCGACCAGGGTAAAAGGACGGGCGAGATCAATGTACGCCCGAACCGTTCGGCGTTCGCCGTTCGTGGGTCGCCGTCCGACGTCCGTCGTTGCGCTCACGCGAATGCGAGGACGAGCGCGGCGGCGACCGCGGTATTGATGAAGTTGAGCATGTCGTTGTTCAGGATACCCGGTCCTTCGAGCGTCGCGCCGAGCGCGCTTTCCACCAGCGCCGCTGCCGTGGCGCAGGCGACGACCGGCAGGATCGCGGACGCGGGAATCAGCCCCAGCGCCGCGCCGGTGGCGGCCAGCCCGCACGCGGCGAGCAGTCCGGCCGCGGTCCCTTCGAGCGACACGGCGCCCGGGGTTCCGGGCGTCACACGCCCCAGCGTCGTTACGAGAAACGTCGCCCTTCCCCGGGCCTTGCCGATCTCGCTGGCCACCGTGTCGCTGCCGCCCGCGGTCAGCGCGGCGACCAGCGCCGCCAGCGCCGCCGGCGCGTACGGCGTGGCGACCGCGGCGATCGCGGCGACGGCCGCGACGCCGCAGTTGGCGATGGCGTTGCCCGCCCCGCGCCTCCCGCCGCGTTCCTCCGCGATGCCGAGCTGTTGCTTGCGTGCCAGCCCGAAGCGCGACGTCACCGAGGCGGCGAGGAACGTCACCAACAGGAGGACCCACGCGCCCGGCCCGCCGCCGGCGTAGATAATCGCGCCGACGAGGGCGCCGCCGACGGCGCCCGATCGCGAGACGGTTCCGGCGCGAAAGCCGAGCCATCCGGTGAGCACGTTGACGCCGAGCGCCCACGGCAGCGCCGCACCCATCGCGTCGCGCGCGCCGGCCGCCGATGCCGCCGTCATCAGGCTCGCGATCCACAACACCAGTCCGGCGGTCGCCGGCACCGTGATGTTGTCGTCCAGACGGACCGGGATCGTCTCGACGAGAGCCGCCAGCAGCGCGGCCGCGAGCGGCGCGGCGATTGTGAAGGTCAGCGGCGGCATCGGCGTCACCGCCGGCCGCACCCACCACGCGAGCGCGACACCGGCCGCGCTTCCGCAGACGATGAACGCCAGCGTCCCGGCGACGGTCTTGTCGCGGTTCCACGGGAGTCGACGACGATGGAACGCAGCGTTCGCAGAGTCCGCAGAGAACGAGCGTTTTTTCTCTGAGAGCTCTGCGGTCTCCGCGTTCGATCGAGACGTCCATCGGCCGACCAGCGTCGCGGCGCCGTCGCCGAACGCAAGGATGCCCCAGGCCGCGGCGGCGATGTCGAGGCGGGAAGGGAAGGCGAGCGTCAACAGCAGGACCGAGAGCGGGTACAGCAGGATGCCGAGAGGGAAGCCGCGGGCCTCGTCGGCCGGCCGGTACAGCCGGCGTCCGCCGACACGCGGCAGCAGCACGGCGTTGAACACGAGCGCAAGGGCGGCCATGGCGGCCGCCTGCCAGCCGGTCAGCACGCGAAACAGCAGCGCGAACAAGCCCGACGCGATATGGACCCACTGTCGCGCGTTTTCCGAATGCGTGACGCGCGCGATGGTCACGATCGCGCCGGGTCCCCGCCGTCGCGGATCGACGACAGCGTGCGCCTCACGCCTTCGGTCAGCGGCGTCAACGTGTATCCGAGATCGCGGATCGCGTCGCTGCTGTCCAGCGACCAGTCGTGGCGGAAGATCTCGACCGCACCGCGCGTGAGCAGCGGCGTCCCGCCGAACAGCGCGACCCTGAGCTCTTCCGCGGCGCCCAGGAGATCGGCGGCCGGAAACGGGATGCGCGGCGGTGGACGCCGCCCGGTGAGCTGCTGCACGATCTCGAACACGCGGCGTTGCGGGGCGTTCTCTCCGCCCAGCGCGTAACGCCCGCCCACGCGTCCGCGTTCGAGCGCCGCGCAGTGCCCGGCTGCGACATCGTCGACGTACGCGTAGGACCAGCGATTCTCCGGGCCGACCAGCCCCGGAAGCTTGCGTTTCAGATGATCCGCGATCAACCGGCCGACGAGATTGCCTTCCGTGAACGTGCCCGGTCCGTAGACGACGCCCGGGTACACGCGAACCAAGGGACGGCCCTCGAGGACCGCTTCGTCGGCGAGCCGGTCGGCCGCGACCTTCGTGCGCTGGTAGTCGTTCGCGAGCAGCGGTTCCGTCCGGCCCCGAGGCGGAAGCGCGACGAACGACGAGGTGTAGAGCACGCGCGGCGTGCCGAGCGCCGCGGCGGCCGCCAGCACGTTGCGCAGCCCGCCGACGTTGACCTCGTCGAAGTCCTGACGCCGGCGCCGCCAGATGCTGACGAGGGCGGCGGAATGCACGATGGCGTCGCAGCCGGCTGCGGCGCGTTCGAGCGCCGGCTGGTCGCGGATGTCGCCGTCGACTGCCGCGCCGGGCAGGCCGCTTCGGCTGGCGCTGCGCGCGAAGATCACGAGGTCGTGTCCGCGCACGGCCAGCGCGCCCACGACGGCGCGGCCGAGATACCCGGTACCGCCCGTCACCAGCACTTTCATGGCGTTCTGCTGCGCCAGTACTCGAGGAGATCGTCGAGCGTCTGCTCGAGCGGAATCTCCGGCGTCCACCCGAGCTCGTCGCGCAGGCGGGTGGGGTTGCCCAGCAGCAGCGGCGTGTCGTTCGGGCGATACCGCGACGGATCCACTTTCACCTCCACCGGCACGCGCGCGCGGGCGAGCAGCCGATCGAGCAGTTCGCGCATGCTGATCGCGCGGCCGGAACAGATGTTATACGGCCGCCCCGGCTGGCCGCGCTGGAGAATCATCTGGTAGGCGCGGACCGTGTCCCGGACGTCGGTGAGATCGCGCCGCGCCTCGAGATTGCCGACCGAGATCTCCGGCGCCCAGCGGCCCAGCTCGATGTCGGCGATCCGCCGGGCGAACCCCGACGCGGCGAACAGCGAATCCTGACGGGGGCCGACATGATTGAACGGACGCGCGATCGTCACGCCGAGCGCGCCGTTCGTCTTCATCGCGAGCATTTCCTGCGCGAGCTTGCTCAAGGCGTACGGGCTGGACGGCAGGAGCGGATGGTCTTCCGTCAGCGCCTCGCCGGACGACGCGTACACCAGCGCCGAGCTCGGCACGAGTACCCGCGCGTCGACGCCGGCGCGCTCCAACGCCTGCAGCACATGATGCGTGCAGCGCACGTTGGTCGCGAACGTGGGCTCGGTCGAGTCCCACGCGCGGCCGACGTGGGCGGCGCCCGCGCAGTGATACACGGCCGACGGCCGCGCGCGTTCGATTGCCGACTGTACCTGGCGCTGATCGAGCAGATCGACGGCCTCCCACCGCGCCCCGGCCGCCGGGTCGCGCAGCGGCGCTCCGCCGGGCCGGTGCCAGGCGACCAGGTCCGCGCCGCAGCGGGTCAGCAGGTCGATCACGTGACTGCCCGCGAATCCAGCGGCGCCGGTGACGAGAATGGGGCCCGACATCGTGGCCGCGTGCCCGTTTACCGCGGCACGCCGCTCAGCGCCCCGTTGAACGGAGAGAAGTTCCCCAGGCCGGCGAGCGTGAACGACAGGAAAAAACGATGGTCGGCGGGGATCGGCGATGCCGAGCCCACGCCGTAGTTGTAGGTCTGGTACTCCAGCGCCAGACCGCAGCACTGCGCGTTGTAGAACGCCGAGACGCGCTGCTGCACGACCGCGCGATGCAGCACGTCGAGGTTGAAGGAATAGATGCCGCCCACGCGGTTGTCCTTCGTGTGCAGCGTGGACGACGCGAAGATGGCGTGATCGAGCAGGGCGGGGTTGTTGAAGCCCTGGAGTTCCTCGATGAACCCGCGCTTGGTCCACCCGCCGGTAACCTGCAGGCGGGTCGTCCACGCATAGGACGTGTTGGCCGAGATCGTCCGCAGTTTGTGGTAGCGGGCATCGAACTCGGCGCGGAGGGTCGCGTTGAGGACATCGGTGGGCATCGCGCGAAAGCTCAGACCGATCGGCGAGAAGTGGGTCGGCGCGAGCTGACCCTGCGTCGTCTGGTACTGCAGGTCGTACTGCGCGGCGCCCTGGTTCGTGTAGTAGCTCTGCGACAGCTCGACGTCGAAGATCTCGCGCGACTGCGCCTGCGCTCCGGGCGCCAGCTTGCGTTTGGCGTAGAACCGGTTGTTGAGGCCGTAGGTGAGCGTCGTGCCGCCCACGAAATTGTCGAGGCCGTCCAGCTTCACGATCCGATCGACGTTGTCCACCGCCGACGTGCGCATGATTGTCACAACCGGCTCGATCGAGTGCTTGAACTTCTCGGCGTAGCCGCTGTCCGGCGTGTCCCAGACCTTGTTGACCACGGGGCCGACGATCTGCGACTGGATCGTGTAAATCGTGCGGTTCAGTGCGACATCCAAAATCTTCGTCGGCGCCACGTTCGGACTGGCGGTCGGCTCGTAGCTGCGGCTGTAGTACGTCTCGCGCCAGCTGAGCGTCGAGTTCACCGTGAACCATTGCCATTTCTTGAAGGGGTACCGGATCTGCGGAACCATATCGATCCGGCTCAGCCCGGTGTCGACCACGTCGGTCCGGTGCAGGCCCGTTGCGGCGTCTGTCGCGCCGGTTTTCGTGGCCCGGAGGGTATTGACGTACTCCGCGGTGACCGAGAAGTACGCCGGCGAGTTGAGAATCGGCCGCTCGTTCCGCGTGAACGACACGCGGGGCAGGGTGCCGGCCAGGTAGGAGTCGGTGAGGTTCGAGAAATACTCGCTGTGATCCATCGTCACGTTCAGCGAGTACTTGCCCCACGCGCCGACGACGTTGCCGCCGAACGAACGGTTGTTGCGCGACGCGTCGTAGATGTTCGTGTTGAAGGTCTGCGACGTCGCGATGCTGGAGAAATAGTTGACGCTGGCGCGCGAGCGCAGGTTGAACGGCAGCAGCTGGTTGGCCCCGCCGCGGATTTCGTAGCTGCGCGACGCGGCCGTTCCAGTCTGCGCGCCGTTGTCGAGCGTGTAGGTGGTGGCGTGCTGGTCGTCGAGGTACGCGCGGATGTTGCCGTCGCCCGACCCGAGGTTGTAGCGGTACTCGCTGCCGACGCCCTGGCCCGTCTTCGAGAACCAGTCGTGGACGATCGTGGCGTCATGGCTGCGGTTGATCGCCCAGAAGAACCCGTTGTGGATGGACTGCCCGCGCAACGACGACGAGCCGTAGGTCGGCATCAGAAAACCGGTCGCGCGACCCTCGCGCTTGGTCGGGTAGTACAGAATCGGCGTGTAGAACATCGGCACGCCCTTCACCCGCAGGACCGCGTTGGTCAGCACCGTGTAGTGGTCGACATTCAGGATGACGGTGCCGGCGTGCAGATCCCAGCGCGGCGTCGGCTGCATGCAGGTCGAGAAGCCGCCGTTCGTGATCCGGTACTTCTTCGGCCCGATCTTCTCGA
>JAYVYV010000156.1:0-4371 GCA_043783985.1 Acidobacteriota bacterium
CCGTCGCGCGTCACCGCATACTGGTGGATCAGCGGCTGCACGTTGATTCGCGTCTGAAGCAGCTCGCGCGGCACCGCGATTGGAGTGCCTCCCCGCATCTCGACGGCCATCAGCGTTCCATCGAGCGTCAGGTAGAAGAGTTCCTTGCCGTCACGGCGCCACTTCGGTTGACTGCCGCCATCGGTCGAGACGCGCGCCTTGTCCCCCCGCTCGGGGAATCGCTGCACGTACACCTCAAACCGGCCGGACTCGTCCGACATGTAGGCCATCCAGTGCACATCGGGAGAGAACTGCGGTTCGTCGGTGAGCGATGGCAGCTCCAGAAACGTGAAGGGCTTGCGGTCGCCGAACATCGGCAGGATGGCGAGATGGTGATGGTCGACGGGCAAGTACACGATGTAGCGTCCGTCGCTCGACCAGTCCTCGGGCCAGGTGCGCTCGGCCGATTTCAGGAGCGTCGTAACGTCCCCTCCGCTCAGCGACTTCTGGTATAACCCAGGCCCATCCTTGCCGTCCGCGGTGAACACGAGCTGGCGCGCGTCGGGCGACCACGCCATGTTGTCCTCGCTGCCCGAACCGTCGGTCACGCGGGTGCTGACCCCGCGAGCGACATCGATTTGCCAGATCGCGCGCGTCCCCAGCTGCGGATCGACGCGTTCGTCGGCCACGTGCCTGTCGTCGGCAGACAGGACGAATTCGCGGTGCTGCGCCGTGTCGCCCATCAGACCCAACGGCTTGCCGGTCCGATCGAACCAGCTCAGTTGGGTCGCGGCCCCCGACGCGGTCCGGTAGACCAGCACGCCGGTTCGGGACACCGAGAAGGCGCCCCGGCCGCCGTCGACCCTTTCCGCGATGGGACGTGGATCGCCTTCAATGCGCGCGCGCGCCGCGTCGAACGCCTGCGCGACGAGCGTATTGCCCTTGACGAATAGCAGAAACCCCGGCTCCGCATACACCGCGGACGAATCGGCGTCCACGACGCGAACCGGCTCGCCGCCCTGAAGCGAGCCGACGTAGATCGCGTTCTGCGGCTGAGCGCTGTACAGGAAGTGGCTCCCGTCGGGAAGAAACGACGGCGATCGATGGGACGTTTCGCCCCGGGCTCGGTCGATGTGTGTCACGGCCGACGGCTGCCCTCCCGATGCCGGCACGCGCCACACGCCACCCGCCGCGGCAAAGAGGATCACGCCATCGCGGTTCCAGGTGGCGCCCGAGGAATTCGGCGCATCGCAGATCGTGACGGGCGGCGCCCCGCTCACATCCATTCGTTTGAGCTTGCCCTGCGCGAAGAATCCGACGGATCGACTGTCCGCGGACCAGAAGGGAGAGTTCGCCCCACCAGTGCCGGGAAGCGCGCGAGCCTCGGACAAGTCCAGCGCGCGCACCCGCAGCTCGTTCGACGCGCCGGCAATCGGCGTGGCTGAAAAGACGACCTGACGTCCGTCGGGCGAGATACCGCCGCCGGTCCACGCCTCCGCCGTGTTGGTTGGGGCGGGCAGCGCGAAGCGCATCAGTGGCGCGTCGCTGCGGGGTGCCGCGAACTTCGTCGTGGCGATCGCGGCCGCGATGCCGATGCCGAGGCCGATGCCGCCGCATAGCCCCCCGAGCCATGCGACCCGTCCGGCGCTCCGGCGCTTTACGAACGCAGGCGCCGTGGTTCCGGCTTCCGCGACCGGTGACTCCAGCGCTTCGTCAATCTCGAGCCGCGCGATGCCCATGTGCGGCAGCCGCTTCTCTGGCGCTTTCATCAGACATCGTCGTAAGAGCGTACGGATCGCGACGGGCGTGTTGGCGGGCAACAGGGTCCACGTGGGATCGCGCGTGACAACCGCCGCCACCACGTCGGTGACGGTCTCGCCGGCGAACGCGCGCCGACCCGTCAACATCTCGAAGAGCACGACGCCAAATGCCCAGATGTCGGCGCGTCTATCGACCGCCTTGCCGCGCGCCTGCTCAGGGCTCATGTACGCCGCGGTGCCGAGGATGACCCCGGCCTGCGTCGCGTGCATCGACAGCGTCGGCGAGTTCATCGCATTCGCGCTCGACGCGCCGACGGGATCCAGCGCCTTCGCGAGGCCGAAGTCGAGCACTTTCACCGTGCCGTCCGGACGCACTTTGATGTTCGCGGGCTTCAAATCGCGATGGATGATCCCCTGCTCGTGCGCTACTTCGAGCGCCTCGGCAATCTGTCGCGCGAGCAGCAGCGCCTCGTCGAGCCGAATCGGCCCGCGCGAGATTCGCTGTGCCAGATCCTCGCCTTCGACGAGTTCGAGCACGAGCGCCTTCACGCCATCGGCGTCTTCGATGCCGTAAATGTGCGCGATGTTCTGATGATTCAGCGACGCGAGGACCTGCGCCTCGCGGCTAAAGCGCGCGAGGCGATCGGGATCGTTCGCGACGGACGGCAGCAGCACTTTGATTGCGACGTCGCGATTCAGCTTCGTGTCGCGCGCGCGGTAGACCTCGCCCATCCCGCCGGCGCCGAGCGGCGCGCCGATCTCATACCGACCGACTTTGGTACCAGTGGTCAGCACGTCGCCATGCCACGCTGAAATCTGGACTCTGAAATCTGCAATGTCATCGTCGCCCCGTGGGCACAAGGCGCCTGAGCTCCTCGTCCCAATGTTGCACGACGACGAACGCCGGTGCAGCGCCCCCGTCATTACCGGGCGTCTTGATCACGAGGAAGCGCTGCCCATCGGGCGACACGTCGAATGTGCGACCACTGGCGCTGTTACCGACAAAGAAATGCCGCGCCGGGATTTTCGTAGGCAGGCCAGAGTTCCACGTGACGCCGTTGGCTTCTACCGCAACCGCCATCAGCGCCCCGTCCGCATCGACATAGAACAGCTCCTTGCCGCTGCGTGCCCACACCGGCATGCGCCCCCCGGCCGTGGACACTTCCCACTGCCCGCCCGCCACGTTCGGGAAAGGGCGCACATAGATTTCAAAGGCTCCGGAACTGTTCGATTCGTACGCCAACCATCGACCGTCAGGTGAAACGATCCCATTGAGTTCGCCGAATTTCGTCTGCAGCAGCGGGATCACGCGGCGCGGCGGATCGAGCGCCAGTTGGAGCAGATCGCGACCCATGGCCGGCACGGCTTCGTCGAACACGACGGTGGTCCCATCCGGCGTGATGCCGGTCACCCGCTGGTCGTTGGGGCTCGTGGTCAGTCGCTCGGCCGCACCCGTGCCGTCAGCAGCCTGTGACCACAGATTGAGTGAGCCTCCGCGATTCGAGCTGAAGACGATCCGCGCGCCGTCGCGCGTCCACACCGGAAACGAGTCGACCGCTGGATCGAGCGTCAGGCGCGTCAACATCACACGCCGCAAATCCCAGATCCAGAGGTCGTTCTCCTGATCGTTGCTGAAGAGCGCCACGCGTGTGCCATCGGGTGAGAGACGTGGATGATTGTAGGCGCGCGGCGACGCGGCGATAGCCTCCTCTTTTCCCGTTCGATCCACCCACACCAGTGTGCGGGCGTTCGTCGCGAGGCTACTCGGCGCGTCCACGTACACGAGGGTGCCGTCAGCGGATATCGCGAAATCACCCGCGCCGGTGCCGGTGGCGGCTAGGCGCGGTAGCACCGGCACCGCCGTGCCGCGCGCCTCCCGATGATTCAGATCGAACGGGATCGCACGCAGCGTCCCCGCCGCCACATAGATCAGGTGGCCGCTCGGCGCATAGTGTGCGTGGGTGCCGCCGCGCACCAAGACCTTATTCACTCCTGTGCGGAGATCCCGGACCACCACCTCGGCTGTACTCAATCCCCCCGTTTGTGCCGGCACGATTGTGAAGAGGACGGCGCCGCCGCCGGGCAAGAGTTCCGGCCAGATGTGAAACGCCTCGCCGCGCGAATGATCGGGCCTCGTGAGCACCTCGGCGGTGCCACCGGCGGCGGATACGCGCTGGAGCCCGGTCGCGGGATTGTTGGTCGCGAAAATGATGGTGTCGTCGGGGGCCCACGTCGCGCCGCGGGGAGCGCCGTCGAGCGTGGCGATCGTGATCGAGGGGCCGCCCGTCACCGCGACCTTCCGTAGCGTGGTGTCGCTGAAGAAGCCGACCCAGTGGCCGTCCGGTGACACGAACGGTCCCCGGGCGCCCCCGCTCGCGATAGCCACCGGTTCGAGCGCATCAAGGGCGCGGACGAAAAGTTGTGTGGTGTTGTTGCCGACGTAGACGACGTGCGTCCCGTCAGGCGAGACGGCCACGTCTCGATCGAGGCCATTCAGTGAGAGCGCCGATGGACCGGAGGTCGTAATCGTCAGGCGCGTGACCCGCGGCGTCGCGGCGGCGCGCCATGGCGACCAGATCAGAAACGCAGTGATCAGCGCAACAGCGAACACGCCAGCCACGGTCCACGGCAA
>JAYVYV010000157.1:0-4364 GCA_043783985.1 Acidobacteriota bacterium
GCGGTCACCAGGCGCTCCAGCGCCGCCAGCCAGTGTTCGTAGTACCGCGAGCCATCGTCGGGCTCGCCGGCATTCGCGGCCGCACGCAGTTCGTCCGCCAGCGTGGCGGCCCACTCGTGCCAGGTGAAGTGCCCCTGCTCGGAGAGCTTGACGGTCAGCGCGAACGCCTGCGCCTGCCACGGCTCGGCAAACACCGGTCCGCCCTCATCGCGGAGCAGAGGTGGCAGGGCCGCGAGGGGCTGTGGCTCCGCAACCATGTGATCAGGCTGGCTCGAGGTAGTCGTCCCACATGTCCAGGTGCATGAAATCGCGCCGCGACGCGGGTTCGCCCCAGAGCTCGCGCGCGGTGAATCGCACCGAATAGAGGTGCTGCGGTTTTTCGCCGAGCAGATGCGCGTTGGTGTCGGGAAAGAGAAACACGCCGCGATCGAGCACGACGACGCCGCTCTTGCCTCGTGCGTAGCGCGGCAATCGGGTGTGCCCTGCCGGTTGCATGTTGCGCGCGCGCACGCGCTGTGCCGGCTTGAATCGTGGCGCGACCGTGTCGTTGCGCCGCGCCGAGCCGCGCCGATCGACCATCGCGGGAACGGCATCCGGCGCGACCAGTACGGCCTTTCGAGGCGAGCCGGTCGCGGGATGCCCGCTCTCGAGCTCGGCCTGCGTGACGTCGCCGGCGGCGACCACGGTCTTCAGCATCCACGCCAGCCACCGCTCGTAATACGACATCCGGAGGTACTCGGCGGGCGGCAGCACCTCCTGGCCATGGCGAAACGCATCGAGGTTCCACAATCCTCCGCGCGTTCTCAGCACGCGCGCGAGCGCATACATGCGGCCTTCCCAGGGTTCGTGGAACGTGGGCTCGTGGGGCTCGCGTCGAATCGGCCCCATTCCGTGCATGCCCCCCATGTCATGCACGCCGTTCATGCCCGCCCTCCCTCGAGCGTGACTCGTGCCGTCCCGATCATCGCGTCACGCGTTACCAGTGCAGCGAGCGCCTCTTCATTGAGTCGTTCGCTGCCCGCGGGGCGCTCCGGCAGCACGATGTAGCGGACTTCGGCCGTACTGTCCCAGACGCGCACCTCGACGTCGGCACCGATGTCCAACCCGAGCTCTTTCAGCACGCCGCGGGGGTCGATGATCGCGCGCGAGCGATACGGCGCCGACTTGTACCAGACCGGCGGCAAGCCGAGGAGCGGCCACGGGTAGCACGAGCACAGCGTGCAGACGACCAGGTTGTGGATCTTCGCCGTGTTCTCGAGCGCGACGATGTCTTCGCCCTGATGACGCTGGAAGCCGAGCTCCTCCACGGCGGTCGAGGTATCCGCCAGCAGCCGCTTCTTGAAGGCCGGGTCGATCCACGCGCGGGCGACGACGCGCGCGCCGTTGCGCGGACCGATCTTCGTCTCGAATGCCTCGACGATGCGATCCAGCGCCGCACGATCGACCAGGCCCTTGTCGACCAGCAGCGATTCCAGCGCTTTGACTCGCAGCGCCAGATCGGAGGGAACGAGTTGATGATTGGGATCCTGGTCCAGGTTCGTGGCTCCATAGCCGGGCGCGCCGGCAACAATCCCGGCGGCACCGGTCGCTGCAGTCTTGAGAAAGCCGCGTCGTCCAACGGAGTCCTGCGCCTTGGGCATCATCGAACGCCTTTCTATTTCTTGGTGCGGTAGGCCTTGGACTGCGCGGCGACGATGTCGATCAAGTTGCCCATCACGAGGTTGACGTCGACCAGGTGCAGTCCCCAGTTCGCCAGCACGTTGTTGCCGACGCCGATGTCGCCGACGATGTCGTCGACGCGCGGGTCGGCGGGGTTGCCGTTCACGGTCACCTCGAGATATCCCGACGCGTTGTCGTTCGACGCGCACTTCGCGGTCAGCAGCCCGGGGACGCTGACCCAGGGCGTTTCGACCGGTACTTCGGGGACGATCCAGGGTTTGGGCTTTGTCGTTCCCGTGATGGTTCGGCCGTCGCTGGAGAGGTAGGCGTGCAGCCCGCCGCTGCCCCCCGCGAGCGCCGCCGGGTTCACGCACGCGGCGACCATGTTCGGATCCGGCACCTTACCGAAGAGCGTATTCGCCGGCGGCGGCACCGTCGAGCGGAACGACGCGAACGTGATCAGGCAGCCGGTCTGCGACGCGCTGCGGCAGAGCGGGATCTTCTGGAACGCGCCGCCGACGTCCCTGCCCTTCGGCACCGGCACCACCGTGCCCAGCAGGATCGCGGAGACGAGCTTCGACTGAACCGGCTTGCCGTCGATCTCGCGCCGGATCAGGTCCATCAGGATGAACGATCCCTGCGAGTGCCCGACCAGTACCACGCCGCGGCCCTTGTTGTCGTTCTTCAGGTAGTAGTTCCACGCATCGCGCACATCGTCGTACTGCAGACCTTCGCCGAAGGGCAGCGGCCCGCTCGGGTTCGCGAGCACCTTGCGCAGGCCGGCGAGCGTGATCTGCCGGTAGAGCGGCGCGTAGGGTTTGCAGACCGACGCGAAGCGCGCGAACTGCTGTTTGATGACGTTGATCTCCGCCGGGTCGGCGGTCATGTCGCTGTTCTGGCCCGGGTCGGTCGAGATGGTTGGGTAGACGTAGAAGCAGTCGATCGGCGCGTTGGGATCGGCCTTCCACGTTTCTTTCGTCAGCGTGCCGTCGGCGGCGACCACGGTGGCGGTCTCGTCGATGTCGCAGGCGTCGTGCGCGCCGGGGCGGCAGAGCCACGACCGGGGGTCCGAGTAGTCGTTCGGTTTGGGCGCTTCAGCCGGAGGCTGCGCGGCGGCGGGCGTCTGGGCGCGTGCGGGGCCCGCATACGTCAGGCCCGCGAGCAGGGCCGCACCGATCGCAATCTGTTTGAGCACAGAGCCTCCTATGGCGGTCGTCGCCTGTAGTCTACGGCACCCGGGCGTCAAACGCGCCAGTGATGACACGCCCCGCGCGCTTCACCTGCACGAAGATCCGGTACTCGCCGGGTTCGGGGAACCCGTAGGGGAACGTGACGGTTGACGGCACTGCGGGCGGCGCGTCGTGGTGCGCGTGCGCCGGTTCGACAGGCTCAGGGCGGGCGGATGCCCGCATCGCGATGTCCATGGCAGCCATCGGCGCCGAGCCGGACGGGTGCACGTGGGCGAAGACCTTGCGATCGCGCCGAATGAAGATCGCGTGTCCCGGCATCCCCATGTAGAGCTCGAGATCGCGCGCCGGCTTCCCGTCCTGATCCTCGACGCGAAACGTGAACATCGTCAACCGCTTCGGCGCGAGCGGCGTGTCGTCGCGGACCCAGACAATGCGTCCGTTGTCGGTCGCGCCACTCCACGAGCTGTCGTCGCCGGCCAGCGGCGCGCCGTGGATCTCGCCGGTGCTGATGCGTCCCGTCACCGTTTCCGAGACGCCTGTCGCGTGCACCAGATCGGCGAACAGCTCGTAGTCGCCGGCCGGCGCGTCCGGCAGCCGCTGTTGGAACCCGCCGGCCGCGATCTCGTCCGGGTGCAGGTGCCACAACCGATCGAGCGCGGGCGAGACGATGAACAGGTGCATCAGGTGGCCGTGGTCGGGCACGAAGTCGTCGAGCCGGCGGCTGGCGATCCAGCCGGGATCCTGCAGGTAGAGCTTCAGCCGCGCGTCCGCCGTGATGGTGGGCGTCGCCGTGAGCGGCCGGTACACGTACCGGTCGTAGTTCGACGCCTCGACCGACCACCAGCCGTTGCCCAGAAACAGGGTGACGCAGACAACGACCGCTGCGGCGGCGCCGGCCAGCCAGCCGCGCACGCGCGCGGGGCGATCGAGCGGCGCCCCAGGCTCGAGTCGAGCTTCGCGCGCCATCGCCGAAACGATGCCGATGAAGCCGGCGGCGAGGAGCAGCATGAGGACGAACAGCGTCGCGCGCAGGCCGCGGCTCATCGCGAGCGTGGACTGCGGCAGCGTGGGGACCGGCACCGACAGCGTGCCCTCGCCGCGGTCGCCGGCGACGGTCACGCGCACCTGCCACGCACCGGCGCCCATCAGCCAGAGATGGCCGGTGAACAGGCGCGGATCGTCGGCGGACCGCGCCGCGCGATCCGCGACCGGAGCGAACTGCGCGCCGGGTCCGGTGAGCGGCAGCGGGACGATCCGCACGTCTCGAACGTCGCCGCTCGTCGTCAGCACGTCGACGTCGGCGACGCCGGGGATCGCGTGCGGCGGGCGGACGGTGACGAGCAGCCGGTACGGCCCGGCCTGCCCCTCGAGGAACACATCGGGGCTGCCGACGTGCGCCCGTGCGTCGGTCTGGAGCGCCACGGCAGCCACCAAGACCGCGAGGATCACGATCCGGAAGCAACCGCCGAGATCGCCGAGAACGCGGAGCGACGTTTTTCTCAGCGATCTCTGCGC
>JAYVYV010000158.1:0-11844 GCA_043783985.1 Acidobacteriota bacterium
GACGATGTCGTCGGAACGAAAACCACAGCGGCGGGCGACCTCGACTTCGCCGAGCGAGTTCGCATCGGCGGCGCTGCCAAGCGATTGCAGCAGGCGGACGATGCCGAGCGAGGAATTGGCTTTGAGGGCGTAGTGGATGCCGTGCGCGGCGTCACCAAAGGCGCGATCGAGACGGCCGTAGGCGGCGCGGATCGTGCCGGCGTCGTAGACGTAGCACGGCGTGCCGACGGCGGCTGCGATGTCCGAGAGCCGGCCGGTGGTTGCGTCTGGAGTAACCGAGGGAGTGGGTGACGCCACTGCCTTGATTCTATCGTGTCAGCGTTCGGTCGCCTCTCGGGCCTGGCGCCAGGGAGGGAATGGTATGATTTCGGGTCTGGGACCGGCTGGCGGGCCCGCCGAAACATGTCCGATCCTGCGTCGGTTTCCACTGATGCGATTGATGCCCTGATCCAGCGCTGCCTGGGCGGCGACCAGACCGCATGGGAAGACATCGTCCGGCAGCACCGCCGCAAGGTGTTCAACATCGCCTACAAGTTCGTCGGCACGCACGATGTGGCCGAGGATCTGACACAGGATATCTTCCTCAGGATCTTCACGTCCCTCGACACATTCGATCGACGCGCGAATTTTCAAACGTGGCTGATCAGCGTCAGCCGAAATCTCTGCATCGACCACTACCGCCGCGTGCGGAAGGAGCGCGAGACGATCGACCGCGACGTGGACGCCAACGAGCTGTCGCCCCTGTCGCACGACCCCGGACCAGTGGCGGCGCTCGAACAGCAGGATCGCGTCCAGCTGCTGAAAGAAGCGATGTCGTCGCTGCCCGACACGCTGAGGACCGCGGTCCTCATGCGCGACATCCAGGAGCTGACCTACCAGGAAATCGCCGACAAGCTGCGGCTGCCTGAAGGGACGGTCAAGTCCCGGATCAACCGCGGACGCTCGGAGCTCGCCCGGCAGATCCGCAAGCTGCGGAGCGAGGATTTCGGCCAGAAGGGTACGATGGTTAAGCGTACGGGAGCCAACTGATGAATGTGAAAACCGACCACATCGGCGGGGTGGCCGTCGTCCGCGTCGGCGAGACGCGGCTGATGTACCCCATCCTCTCCGACTTTTCGACCGCGGTCAGCGGCCTCGTCGCGGCCGGCCAGAAACAGATCCTCATCGATCTCACGCCCGTCACCTACGTCGACAGCGCCACCATCGGCTGCCTGATGGACCTGTACCGGCAGGTCCACAACGCGGGCGGACACCTGAAGCTGTCCGGCGTCCAGAAGCGGGTCGAAACAATGCTGACGATGACGGGCGCGCAGAACTTCATCGAAATACACGCCGACGAGCCGAGCGCCGTCAAAAGCTTCGAGGCTTAGCGATGCGGACCATCAAGACCACCACCGGCGAAGCAATCATTGTCGACGGCGACCTCCTGGCCGTGATGGAGGCCCTCTACAAGGAAGTGACGGCGAAACGCGAGCTCGAGCGGTCGTTCGAGGACATGGTGAGGGAAATTCACCACCTGATCGAACAGATGGACGACGCGGAACGCCGGACCTACCTCGCCGAGAGCCTGTTTCTCAACACCGTCAAGTACGAGAACGACAAGCTCGAGGCCTACATGAAGAAGCTGGCACAAAAGTAGAGCGGCGGCCGGTCCCAATCGATGTCGCTGAACTTCCTCGCTACACGCTTTCAATGCTCCTGGCCGTGGAGCACGCTCGTGATGCTGTGCGACGGCCGGATCGTGTGCGGCTGCGCCGACCCGTACGGCCATCGCGTGCTCGGCGACACGCGCCGCACGTCGGTGCACGAGGTCTGGACCGGGCCGGTCATCTCGCAACTGCGGGCGGAGCTGAACGGCGGCGGTTCGAAATTCTGCGGTGACTGTCCGCTGAAGCTGCCGTTGAACAGGAACGAGGCGCCGGCGGTCCGGCCGCTCGACGCCGGCCCGCGCCCATCGCGGATGTACATCGAGTGCACCGCGGCGTGCAACATCTCGTGCACGCAGGCCTGTTGCGCGCCGGAAACGGGCATCACGCGCACCCGGCAGGCCGGCATGCTCGACTTCGATCTCTTCCGCCGGGTGATCGACGAAGCGGGCCCGTCGCTGGTCCGCGTGGATTTCTTCAACTACGGCGAGGCCTTCCTGCACAAGCGCGCCGTGGAGATGTGCGAGTACATCAAGGCGAATTTCCCGCAAATCTACCTCTACACCAGCACCAACGGGCTCGCGCTCACCGACGCACAGGCGCGCCGGCTCGTCCACTCGGGCATCGACGAGGTGACGTTCTCGATCGACGGCGCGACCGCCGAGTCGTATGTGAAGTACCGGCAACGCGGCAAGTTCGACGTCGCGATCGCGACCCTGCGCGCGATGGCCGACGAGAAGCGAAAAAGCGGCCGCGATCTGCCGTTTCTGAACTGGCGCTACATCCTGTTCGTCTGGAACGACAGCGAAGCGGAGATGACCGCAGCGCGGCAGCTCGCCGCCGACATCGGCGTCGATCGGCTGTGCTGGGAGACGACCGACCATCCCGAGGACGCCTACTCGCGCCGGTTCGTCCCCGGATCAGCGGATCTGGAGGCGGTCCGCTACGAAGTCTGGGATCACAACAACCTCGGGAACGCGATCCCCGGAGCCATGCCGCGCGCGCGGATCGACGTCCGCACGCCATGGCCGGACTTCGCGAACCGGCCGCTGCGGGCTCGCGCGGGTCAGCCGCTCCAGGTCCGCACCTGCGTGCAGAACCTGTCGAGCCGGGCGTTTCCCGCACAGGCCACCTACGGTCGCCGTCTCGTCCGCCTCGGGGCCCAGTTGTACGGCGCGGACGGGACGTTGATCGACCGCGATTTCGCCCGCGCGTGGCTGCCGCAGCCGCTCGGCCCCGGCGACAGCACCGACGTCGCGATCGACATCCCGACGCCCGTGGAGCCCGGGCGATATGCGTTGAAATTCGACCTGGTGAGCGAAGGGATCGACTGGTTCGAACGCTGCGGATCGCCGACGACGACCCGCAGCTTTGTCGTGGGTCCGTAGGCGGACCCGGCGTCTAGTTCGCGAGACGGGGAGCGGCTTTGACGTGACCCGCCATCGGCAGCGGGACGGCGTCGAAGGTCGACTCCACCAGCCGCCACGCGCTCGTCTCCTCGAGAATCTTCGCGGCGAACTCGGTGTGCAGCGCGTGGCCGGCGCGATGGGCCACGAGGTGGCCGATCACCGGATAGCCGACGAGCGCGAGATCGCCGATGGCGTCGAGAATCTTGTGGCGGACGAACTCGTCCTCGAACCGGAGCGCGTTGTTGAGGACGCCGGTCTCGCCGAGAACGATCGCGTTGTCCAGCGATCCGCCGAGCGCCAGGCCGTTCTGCCGCAGCATCTCGACGTCCTTGAGGAATGCGAACGTGCGCGCCGGCGCCAGCTCCTCGACGAACGACTCTTCGGTGATGCGCAGCGTGCGCGACTGGTGCCGAAGCAGCGGGTGGTCGTAGCTGATGCTGTAGGTGACCTTGAAGTGATCGGACGGGTAGAGCGCGATCCGCTTGTCGCCCCGCGAGATCGCGATGGGGCGGACGATCTTCAGATATTTTCTCGGCTTCGACAGCCGCTTCACGCCCGCTTCGTGAAGCAGGTAGATGAACGGCGCCGCGCTGCCGTCCATGATCGGCACTTCCGGCGAGTTGAGCTCGACGATGACGTTGTCGATGCCGACGCTCACGAGTGCCGCCAGCAGGTGCTCCACCGTCTCGACCGAGACTTCGTTGAGCGCCAGACCGGTTGCGAGCTGGATCCCCGCCAGGTTGTTCACCGTGGCTGGCACTTCGTGATCGCCCAGATCGGTGCGCCGGAAGCGGATACCGAAATCCGCGACAGCGGGTTTAAGAGTGAGGTTCACCTTGTTGCCGGAGTGAAGACCGATTCCGTTACAAGATATCTGACGACGAAGCGTACACTGTGCGTCCATTAGCCTCTCGGGCGACGGGGGACGTGCACAGGGAAGGGGAGCAAGGACGATGCCCTCGAAATGGCGGCGTCAACATAACGGGCAACTCTGTTACTTGACAGCAATTTACAGCCGATCAACGGATGGGATACAGGACGGACGACAGACGAATTGTGGTACGTCGACCACAGCCGCTTCCGCGTGAAGTGTGGCGATTTTACCACAGCATTTACCCTGCCGCCGAGCGGATGGGGCGTCCCATCTCCTGCGCCATGAGGTCGGCGAGGAACCGCCCCGTCGCCGACTGATCGTGCTGCGCCACCTCTTCAGGGGTGCCCGCGGCGATGATGCGGCCGCCGGCGGCGCCGCCTTCCGGCCCGAGATCGATCACATAGTCGGCCGACTTGATCACGTCGAGATTGTGCTCGATGACGACGATCGTGTTGCCCTGATCGACCAGCTTCATCAGCACGTCGAGCAGCTTGCGTGTGTCCTCGAAGTGCAGACCGGTCGTCGGCTCGTCCAGGATGTAGAGCGTGCGCCCGGTGCCTCGCTTCGACAGTTCTTTCGCCAGCTTCACCCGCTGCGCCTCGCCGCCCGACAGCGTCGTCGCCGACTGGCCGAGCGCGACGTAGCCGAGGCCGACGCTCTGGAGCGTGCGCAGCTTGTTGGAAATCGCCGGCAGGTTCTCGAGGAGGGGGACCGCCTGATCCACGGTGAGTTCGAGGACGTCGGCGATCGACTTGCCGCGGTATTTGATCTCGAGCGTCTCGCGGTTGTAGCGGCGGCCTTTGCACTGTTCGCACGTCACGTAGACGTTGGGGAGGAAGTGCATCTCGATCGCGATCACGCCGTCGCCCTGGCACGCCTCGCAGCGGCCGCCCTTGACGTTGAACGAGAAGCGTCCCGGCTTGAAGCCGCGCGCCTTCGCGTCGGGCATCCACGCGAACAGGTCGCGGATGAAGGTGAAGAGGCCGGTGTAGGTCGCGGGATTCGATCGCGGCGTCCGGCCGATCGGCGATTGGTCGATCTCGATGACTTTGTCGATGAGCTCGGTTCCCTCGAGGCGATCGTGCTCACCCGGGTCGTCGCCCGCCCTGTAGAGGGTCTGCGCCAGCGACTTGTACAGGATGTCGTTGACGAGGGTGGACTTGCCGGATCCGCTGACGCCGGTGACCGCCGTGAGCAGGCCGAGCGGAATCTTCACGTCGATGTTCTTCAGGTTGTTCGCGCGCGCCCCGCGGATGACCAGCTCGCCTTTCAGCGCCGGCCGCCGGGCCGCCGGCGTCGGAATCGATCGCGCGCCGGTCAGATACGCACCGGTGAGGGAAACGGGGTCGGACGCCGGCGTCTCGACGTTGGGATCTGACGCCGCGGCCGCGCGCGCCATCAGCGCCTGCGGCGTTCCCTGGAAAATCACGTGACCGCCGAGGTCGCCCGCGCCCGGACCGAGGTCGATGACGTAGTCGGCCACACGAATCGTCTCCTCGTCGTGTTCGACGACGATGACGGTGTTGCCGAGATCGCGCAGCCGCGACAGCGTGCGGAGCAGCTTCCGGTTGTCGCGCTGGTGCAGGCCGATCGACGGCTCGTCGAGCACGTACAGCACGCCCGTCAGGTTGGCTCCGATCTGGGTCGCCAGCCGGATGCGCTGTCCCTCGCCGCCTGACAACGTCGCCGCGCTGCGCCCCAGGCTCAGGTAGCCGACGCCGACGTCGTTCAGGAACCCCAGCCGCTCCTGGATCTCCTTCAGGATGCGTTCGGCGATGATCGTCTCACGGTCGGTCAGCTGAAGCCCGTGGAACACCTCGAGGGCCTCGGCAATGGGCAGGTTCACGTAGTCCGAGATCGTGCGTCCCTTCACCTTCACCGACAGGCTCTGCGGCTTCAGCCGCTGGCCGTGGCAGGTCGTGCACGGACGGAGCGTGCGGAACGCATCCAGCTCGGACTGATCCGCCCAGCTGCCTTCGTCGTACCGGCGCCGCAGGTTGGGCAGCAGCCCCTCGAACCCCCTGCCGGCGCCGGCCATCAGCACCTCGCGCGATTTCCTCGGCAGCCGCGAGAACGGGACGTTCAAGTCGATCCCGAAGTCGCGCGACAGCGCCTGCAGCGCCTCCTTCACGAACTTCCGGTCCCCTTTCGCCCACGGCACGATCGCGCCGTCGGCCAGCGACTTGCTCTCGTCCGGCACGACGCGGTGCGGATCGAAGTCGATGATGGCGCCGAGCCCCTGGCAGCCGGTGCACGCCCCGTGCGGCGAGTTGAACGAGAAGGCGCGCGGCGTCATCTCCGGCATGCTCAGGCCGCAGTCCACGCAGGCCAGCCGGCGCGAAAACAGCCGGTCGCCCCCCTCGAACGTGTTGATGACGACGATGTCGTCGGCCAGGTTGAGCGCGACATCCACCGACTCGGTCAGCCGGCGCTCGACGCCGCCGCGGACGATCACGCGATCGACGACGACCTCGATCGTATGGTTGCGGCGCCGATCGAGCTTGATGTCCTCGTCGAGCGCGCGGAACTGGCCGTCGATGCGCGCCTTCGTGTAGCCGCGCAGGCGCAGTCCGGCGAGCTCCTTCTTGAACTCGCCCTTGCGCCCCCGGACGATCGGCGCGAGCACGTTGATGCGCTCGTCCTGCGGATACAGCATCACCATGTCGATGATGCGCTCGAGCGACTGGCTGGCGATCTCCTTGCCGCAGTTCGGGCAGTGGGGCACGCCGATGTTCGCGAACATCAGGCGCAGGTAGTCGTAGATTTCGGTGACCGTGCCGACCGTGGAGCGCGGATTCGACCCCGTGGTCTTCTGTTCGATGGAAATCGCCGGCGAGAGGCCGTCGATCAGATCGACGTCGGGTTTCTCCATCTGCTCGAGGAACTGCCGCGCGTAGGCGGACAGCGACTCGACGTAGCGGCGCTGCCCTTCCGCGTAGATCGTGTCGAAGGCCAGCGACGACTTGCCCGATCCCGACAGTCCCGTGATGACCACGAGCTTGTGGCGCGGGATGTCGACGTCGATGTTCTTGAGGTTGTGCACGCGGGCGCCGCGTACTGATATCCATTCGTGGGCCATGGGAGTCAACGATTGTAGCACCCGGAAGAGCGCGAGCTCAGCAGTACGGACGCCATCCGAAGCCGAAGGCCGTTTACCTGACCAGGGCCTGATACACCAGCGGCCGGAACGCGGCCGCGACCGGTGAGCCGGGATAGCGCTGGACCATCATGATGGCGACGAGCTTCTCTTTCGGATCGATCCAGAACACGGTGCCGTAGATGCCGCTCCACCCGTACATCCCATTCGATCCCAGCGTCTGCGTCGCGGCGGCGTCGGTGGTGACCTGAAATCCCAGCCCGAACGCCGTCCCCGCACCGAGCAACCCGCCGACCGGCGTCAGGTCGGAGGTGTGATTCGCGGTCATCAGCTCGACGGTCCTGGGACTGAGCAGCCGCCGCGCGCTGTCCACGGCGCCGCCGTCGAGGAGCATCTGACCGAACTTCGCGTAATCACCGGCGGTGGAGGTGAGCCCCGCGCCACCGGAGAAATAGCGCTTGCCCGGCTTGTACGACACGCCCGGCGAAAACACGGCATTGCCGAAGCTCTCGGGATCCTTCATCGGCCGGATGCCGCCGGCGCCGTCCGGGGCATACGCGGTGGCCAGGCGCGGCCATTTCGCGTCGGGCACCTCGAAGCTCGTGTCGGTCATCCCCAGCGGCGTGAACAGGCGCTCGCGCAGGAACACGTCGAACGGCTTCCCCGACGCGACCTCGACGACGCGTCCGAGCACGTCGGTGGACAGGCTGTAGTTCCAGGCGGCGCCGGGCTGGCTGACCAGGGGCGCGGCGGCCAGCTTGTCGATCGCATCAGCGAGATTGGCCGGCGACACCGTCAGACCGTCTGCGACTCCGTCTTTACGGTAGGCGTCGCCCACGGGCCCGTTGTTGAGGAACCCGTAGGTGATCCCCGACCGATGAGACAGGAGATCGCGAATCGTGATCCCGCGCCGCGCCGGTGTCGTCGTGCCGTCCGCGCCCATCACCACGGAGGACTTGAACGCCGGGATGAACTTGGAGACGGGATCGGTGAGCAGCAGCCTGCCTTCTTCGTACAGCATCATCACGGCGACGCTCGTGATCGGCTTGGTCATCGACGCGATGCGGAAGATCGAGTTCGTCTTCATCGGCGTCCGGCCCTCGACGTCCAGGAATCCCGACGCGTGGACGTCCACGACCTTCCCCTCCCGCGCGATCAACGTGACGATGCCGCCCGCTTCGTGGCGGTCAACGAATGCCTGCATGCCCTGGTGCAGCCGCCCGAGCCGCTCAGACGAAATCCCGACGCTTTCCGGCGCTGCGGCGAGCCGTTGCTGCGCGACAGGCGGATGGGAGGCGTAGCCCGCGGCGACGACGAACGCGACGACAATCAGCGATCGAATCCACGTTTTCATGTCACGTCTCCGGAAGTCTGCGCTCTGAAGTGCCGACCTACTCGAGGCTGGCGATATCTGCGAGATCCTTCAGCCGCGCGGTGGCTCGCTTGTTCCGAATGAACGATTCCCGACCGATATAGTCGATATCGACGTCGCCGAACTTGTCGCGCGCGCGGTCCGGCCACGCCTCCTCGAACGTCAGACCGGTCAAGTCGGTGAGGATGTCGATGCGGCACGGCTCGACGCCCATCTGGTACGTCGCACCGGGGTGGAAGAAGTCCTTTTCGGAGATACCGGCGAGAGGCGCGCCGAACGTCGCGAGCGCGCGCATCACGCGGGCCGCGTTCTCGGGTGTGGCCTCGACCCAGACGTCGAGGTCGCCGGTGCCGCGTGGACGCCCGTGCAGCGCGAGTGCGTACGCGCCGACAACGAGGAATCGTACGTCAGCGTCTACGAACGCTCGCAACAGATCGACAAAGTCCTGGTTCATCGGGAAACTCGCCGCGCAGACGCCAGAATGCCTCGCTGAGCCGCCACGTCTGGCACACGCGCTCGGCCGGCGACATCTGCAACCAGTATTCGCGGTCGTGACGATCGGCTTCGGCGTGCGAATCGAAGCGCCGCACTGTCATGCGATTGCGTCGCGCGTCGGCCCGGTCTGCAGTCACACTGGTATTGTACGCCCTATAATCGCGTCAGACATGAGCACAGATGCGAAGGCGTTTCACGACTTCGAACACGACGGCTGGGAGCGCGCCGCCGCGCACTACGGCGGCGCTTTCGGCGGGCTGACCGCGAAGGCCGCGGGTCCGCTCCTCGATGCCGCCGCGGTCTCGGCCGGTACGCGCGTGCTCGATGTCGCCAGCGGCCCCGGCTACGTTGCCGGAGAGGCCGCGGCGCGGGGCGCCGGCGTCATCGGCGTCGACTTCGCGGCCGCGATGGTCATCGAAGCGCGGCGCCGGCATCCCGCGATCGCATTCCGCGAAGGCGATGCCGAAGCGCTGCCGTTCGAGGACTCGAGCTTCGACGCGGTCGTGATGAACTTCGGGATGCTGCACCTCGCGCGGCCGGACACGGCCATCGCCGAAGCGCGGCGCGTGCTCCGCCCCGGCGGGCGATATGCGTTCACGGTCTGGGCCCCCCCGGAGAAGGCGGTGGCGTTCCGCATGATCCTGCGCGCCATCGAAGAGCTCGGCAACCCGCACGTGCCGCTGCCGGAGGGGCCGCCCTTCTTCCGCTTCAGCGATCCCGACGCCACGCGCGTCACGCTCGAACAAGCCGGGTTCGCGGACGTCGAGGCGGGGGAACTGCCGTTGACGTGGCACCTGACGTCGGCCAACGCCGTGTTCGACGCCTTGTCGCGGGGCGGCGTCCGGACCGCCGCCGTGCTCCGCGCGCAGACCCCGGAGGCGTTCGCCGCCATCGGCGATGCCGTGCGCCGGGGCGTCGACGCGTACGCGGTGGACGGCGGCTTCGCCGTGCCGATGCCGGCGGTGTTGGCCTCGGCTACACGACGGTGAGATTTCAGATTTCAGATTTCAGAGTTCAGATTTCAGATTCAGATTCAGATTCAGGCTCAGATTTCAGATCATTTCAAATCTGAATTCTGAATTCTGAATTCTGAATTCTCATATCACCCCTGCCGCGCGAAGGCGCTCCCGCTCCGCCGGGCCGATGCCCGCGGCGTCGAGTAGCGCGTCGGTGTGTGCGCCGAGCGCCGGGGCGGGCCGGCCGTCTCCGACGGTCATCGTCCCGCGCGCGACGATGTGCGGATCCGCCGCGACCTCCCCGGGTGTGTGGATCGTCGTCACACACACGTCGGCGCCCTCGAAACACGCGAGCCATTCATCGTGTGTACGCGTTCGCAGCCGCGCGCGCACGTCCGCCTCGGTCGCGGTGACCGGGAGGTCGAGCCGGTCGCAGAACCCAATCCAGAACTTCTCTTCCAGCCCGCCCATCGCAAGCCATCGCCCGTCGGCGGTTTCGTACACGTTGTAGCGCGCCTGGGCGAGAGCGGCGGTAGTGGGAAACATGGACCACGCCAGCGCCGCTTCGTGAATCGAGATCTCGATCGCGCGCCCGGCCCCGGTGCGCGACCGCTCGACCAACGCCGCGGCGATCGCCAGCGCCGCGTGGTGCGCAGAGCCGATGTCGCCGACCAGCGGACCCGGCAGCGCCGGCGGACGGAGCAGGCCGGCGAGCGCCTGGTAGTTGAGATCGTGCGCGGCCTTCTCGGTATAGGGACCGTTCAACCCGAAGCCGCTGATCGACGCGCAAATCAGCCGCGGGTGCCGCGCGCGAAGCGCTGCGGCGTCGACGCCCAGCCGCCGCGCCGTCGACGGCCGGAAGCTCTCGATCAGCACGTCGGCGCGCACGATCAGCGCGTCGAGCACCGCGACGGCGTCCGGCGACCGCAGGTCGAGCGTCACGCTGCGTTTGCCGCGGTTCAGCGCCTCGAAGTAGTGGCTCGGACCGCCGCGCAGCGTGCGCATCGTGTCGCCGCCGCGGGGATCCTCGACCTTCACGACGTCCGCGCCGAGGTCCGCAAGCAGGAGCGTCGCGTACGCGCCGGGCAGCAGGCGTGTCAGATCGAGCACGCGGATCCCGTCCAACGATCGCATCACGCCTCGTTGAACGCAACGCGCGCAAAGGCCGCAGCGCGAGGATTGGCTTTGCGTGATTCGCGGGCTTCGCGTTGCAAAACCGTGGAGACGATCACGTGCGTTTGCGCAGCTTGCTGTGGCGGTACCCGTACGAGAAATACAGGACGAGGCCGATCACGAGCCACCAGAAGAACCGCTCCCACGCCGTGGCAGGCAGGCCGTACATGATGAACAGGCAGCCGGCCGCCGACAGCACGCAGACCGGCCAGGCGAACGGGACCCTGAACGGCCGGGGCCGATCGGGTTCCTTGTACCGCAGCACGAGCACGCCGATGCTGACGAGGATGAAGGCGAACAGCGTGCCGATGTTCGTCAGGTCGTAGGTCTCCCCCGCATCGCCGACCAGCGCCCACAGCGCCACGAACAGCCCCGTGATGATCGTCGTCGTCGACGGGACCTTCGTGAGCGGGTTCAGGTGCGCGGCCCATTGCGGCAGCAGCCCGTCGCGCCCCATGGCGAAGAAAATGCGCGGCTGCCCGTACTGGAACACGAGCAGCACCGCCGACATCGACACGACCGCGCCGAGCGCGACGATCCAGCTGACGGTGGTGAACCCGGCCAGCTCGAGCGCGCGCGCCAGCGGATCGGCGACCGCGAGCTCCTTGTACGGCACCATCCCGGTGAGCACGAAGCCGACGATCACGTAGATGAGCGTGCAGATGGCCAGGCCGCCGAGGATGCCGATCGGCAGGTTGCGCTGCGGATCCTTGGTCTCTTCCGCCGCCGTGGAGATCGCGTCGAAGCCGATGTAGGCGAAGAACACGATCGCCGCGCCCTGGTGGATGCCGCGGAATCCGTTCGGCGCGAACGGCGTCAGGT